>NZ_JBZMXT010000035.1:0-23416 GCF_058506495.1 Methyloceanibacter sp.
ACTCGAACCTTGGACCCGCTGATTAAGAGTCAGCTGCTCTACCAACTGAGCTATGCGCCCTCAGAGCATTGTGTCACATGGGGTGACCGCTCCGGTCTGGCGCTACCGAAGCGCCAAGGGTCGTCGCTTTAACACCCCGACGGCCGGGCTGTCCAGGTCGCGTTGCAAATTTCCGGTTTTTGCTACCAGAGACCGCCGAGTTCGGATGGGCGGAATGTCACTCGCCGATTGACATGCGCATTGAGTACAAATCCAAGCCCTATCATCATTGTCAGCATTGAAGTGCCGCCATAGGAAAACAAAGGCAAGGGCACGCCAACCACAGGCACGAGACCGGTCACCATGGCCACATTGATAAAGACATAGGCAAACAGCGTCAGGCCCATGCCGCCAGCCACGAGCTTTGCGAACATGCTTCGGCAGCGCAGCGCCATGAACATAATAAACGCAAGCGCCAGCAGATACAGCGCCAGCACGATGATGGCGCCGACGAAACCCGTCTCCTCGGAGAACATCGTGAAAATAAAGTCCGTGTGCTTCTCCGGCAAGAAGTTGAGCTGAGCCTGCGTGCCATTCATAAAGCCTTTCCCGCTCAATCCACCGGAACCGATCGCGATCTTGGACTGGAGGATGTGATAACCGGACCCCAGCGGATCGCGTCCTGGATCGAAAAACGTGAGCACACGCTCCTTCTGGTAGTCGTGTAGCATCTCCCAAGCGTGCGGCAGCGCGACAACAAAGCTGACGATGGCTCCGCCAAAGTAGAACCAGCTCACGCCCGCCAGAAACATCAT
Source organism: Methyloceanibacter sp. (assembly GCF_058506495.1). Lineage (NCBI taxonomy): Bacteria > Pseudomonadati > Pseudomonadota > Alphaproteobacteria > Hyphomicrobiales > Hyphomicrobiaceae > Methyloceanibacter > Methyloceanibacter sp. The sequence continues at coordinate 795 of NZ_JBZMXT010000035.1, forward strand.
TCCGGCGCCGATAATCGCGAACAGCGCGGCCGTACCAAGATCGGGCTGAGATAGCGCGAGCAAAGCGGGCACCCCGATTAACAAGAGCGGCGGGATCAGCGCGTCGGGACGCCAGATTTTCTCAGGTGGAAGCCACTGGTAATAGCGAGCAATCGCAAGGACGAGCGCGATCTTCATCATTTCCGACGGTTGAAAGCTCATCTCGCCGACGCCCAGCCACCGGCGTGCGCCGCCACTCTCAATGCCAATGATCGGCACAAGGGCCATCAGCGCCAACGCCACAAGAAACAACGGGTATGCGCCCCTTAACCACCACCGGATATCGGAGAAAGCGATCGCAAATAGCAGCGCCAATCCAACGCAATAGCGAACAACTTGCCGCGAGGCCCAGGGGTCGAAAGATCCGCCTGCTACGGAGTAGAGCGCTGCGATACCGATTAGGACAATCGCTGTTATCAGCGCCAAGAAGGGCCAATTTAATCGCAAGAGCTTCCTGGCAAGGTCCTGCTTTACTGCAGGCGCTTGCGCGAAGAGCATCTTCATCCACCCTCCCCCGCGATCGCGACCTGCCCGGAGGCCTCCTCCTTGCTCATACGCGCAAAGGCCGGTGCCTTTGCAGCGTCCCGAAGAAGCGCCTCCGTCATGACGTCCTTGACGATAGGCGCAGCAGCACTCGACCCGCCGCCGCCATGCTCAACGCAGCAAGCTGCCGCGTAGCGCGGCTTGTCAAAGGGCGCATAGCCGATAAAGAGTGCGTGGGTCTCGCGCTCATAGGGCGAAAGCAAATGCTCATTGTGTGCATTCACGACCTGCGAGGTGCCGGTCTTACCTGCCATCATGACACCTGGAATCTTCAGAGCTGAGCGTCGCGCCGTACCCCGTGGCTCATTCACGACGCCGAACATCCCCTTGCGGACAATATCGAGATGCTTCGGATCGAGCTGCAGCAGCGGCCAGTCCGGTTCGAGATCGTTTGGGGACAAGACCAGCTTCGGCAACACGGCGCGGCCAGATGCAACGCGCGCGGTCATCACAGCGAGTTGGAGCGGCGTGGACGACACAAAACCCTGGCCAATCCCGGCAATGACGGTCTCGCCGCCATACCACGGCTCCATAAAGCGTGCGCGCTTCCAGGCAACGTCTGGGATGATTCCCTCCTTCTGGCCCGGGAGACCGCAATCGTAAACTCTGCCCAATCCGAGATGCCGAGAGACGGACGCCAAATGATCGATGCCCATTCGTTTCGCGGTTTCGTAAAAATAAACATCGCACGACTGCTTAATTGCCTCGTTCACATCGATCCCGGCGCCATGGGCCTTCCAACAGCGAAACCGGGCGCGGCCCATCGCGTAAACGCCGGGACAGCTCATTGTCTCGCTGGAGTCGATAACACCTGCATGCAGCCCTGCGAGTGCCGTGACGACCTTGAACGTGGAACCCGGTGGATACTGGCCCCGTATCGCACGGTTTTGGAGCGGCTGATCCTTGGCGCGCGCAACGCGGCTCCATGCCCTGGGATCCACCTTGAAGACGACATCGTTGGGATCGAATGTTGGCGTAGACGCAAGCGCTAGAATGGCACCCGTCTCGACGTCCAGCACGACCACGGAAGCAACACGGTGCTCTTTCAAGCGTTCTTGCGCAACGGTCTGCAGATGGTGGTCGATACTGAGGACGAGGTCCTTACCTGGCGTGCTCGGTGTGGAGCCGAGCTCGCGCACGATGCGACCCCGAGAATCGACTTCATACTTTTGGGTGCCCGGTGTGCCGCGCAATTGTTCGTCGAAGGTCTTCTCCACGCCAGCACGTCCCGCGCGGAACCCTGGGAGCCGCATGACCGGATCGAGATCCACCTCCTCCTTGCCGGCCATGCCCACATACCCCACCAAATGCGCGGTAGCACGCGCATGATGGTATTTGCGATAGGCCGAACGGTCCGTCTGTATACCCGGGAGCTGCGGTGCCAGAACGTTGAGCAATGCAAACTCTCGCCACGTCAAACCTTCGGCGACAAGCACGGGATAGTAGCCGCTCTGGCGCGCCGCAGAACGCATGATGCGGTCGCGCGTAGCCCGGGAAATCTTCACGATAGGGGATAACCGGTCGAGCGTGTCCGGCAGGTTCTTGCAGAATGCGGGCACAACAAGAAGGCGCAGGTTCTCCTTGTCTTCGGCCAGTGTGGCGCCTGTACGGTCGCGTATAGATCCGCGCTGTGGCGCGGAAAGTTGGATCATCAAACGGTTTTCGTCGGATAGGAGCCGGTAGTCGGATGCCTCGCGGATCTGAAGCTGATGGAGACGCCAGCCCAGTAACCCGAACAAGCCGGCTTGGGCTGCGCCCAGCAGAATCGCTCGCCGCGAGAAGCGATAGCTCTGCTTTCGAGCGTAATCAGGCTTCTTTTTTGCTCCATAGTCGAGCGCCTTCAACCCCTTCATGACGCTCTCCGGAATAGGGTGCGTCGTGAATGGCCGATGTGCCCGGTCCAGACCCACAGGAGCCCGTACAGCACAAAGGGAAAAATGACAATCGAGGCGACAACGCCCAATAGGATCGGCCACCAATCAATCCAGCGAAGGTAATAGAGACTCGCCAGCAGCCAACCAAACAATCCGAGTACAGATATCAGCGCCGTCCAGGTCAGCCACTGTTTCCAGAGATTGCGGCGCTCACGAAACGAGCCGGGCTTCAGGCCGACTGTCGCAGCAATTAGGCACATAAGCGCCCAGAACCCCAAGGGACCGCCGCTGAGAAGGTCCGCAAGAAGTCCGAGTATGGCGGCCGCGGCCGGATGAAGCTCCGTGCCGGGCAGCGCCCTCCAGCAGAACACCATCATGACGACTAGCAAGGGAAGAATGAATGTGGCGTCGGCCGGCAATCCCCAAGGCGCTGCAGTCGCGATGACCGCGATCAGGATAGAAAACGCCGGAAGAAACCGTGTCATTGATCAGTTTGCGCCTGGCTGGCCATCGGCGGCGAGATCGCAGCAACGGGCGCCAGCGGGACTTGGGGACCAACCGCTGTCCGATCCTCCTCCGGCTCGGGATCCGGTGTCGCGGACAGAACGCCGCCCCTGTCGGCGAGACCTTCTGGATCGGTCCGTTTCAAGGCCGGCGCATCAAAGAACAGAACACTCACGGCATCGAGCGAGTCGAGCTCCGCAAACGGCCGGATTCTGTACTCGCCTGGCTCACCGATAACGACCCCCAGGCGCAAGCCGCGCGGGAAGACGCCATCGCTTCCTGACGTGTAGACTTCATCGCCAGGGGACACGCCTGCACCGTCTTGCAGGAACCCAAGCTGGAGTTCGGCACTATTGTCACCCAGCGCGAGCCCTCGGGCGGCTCGCGGACCGACCAAGACTGGTATGCGGCTGTTGAGATCATTGAGCAGCAAAACGCGTGCAACGTTGTCTCCGGCTTCAATGGTGCGCCCGACAAGCCCATCGCCATTGATGACCGCATAACCGATCCGCAGGCCGTCATTGCGGCCAAGATTGACCAGCGCGCTTCTGACAAATGGCCCGCGCGCATCTGCGATAACTTGCCCGGTCGCGTAGACAAGCGCTGGCTCTTCCGCCGCATGCAAGAGTTTGCGCAAGTGAGCAATCTTGCGCTCCAGCAATTGAGTCCGCCACCGCCACTGCTTCAGTTCTTCGTTTTCCTTGGCAAGACGATCAACTTCTGCGACCGCGTCCCGATGAACCCTCACGTAGAGACGCGCGCGATCCATAGCCCGACGGACTTCGATGGCTGGTACCGACGCAAGCTCCAGGAATGGCGCCGACAGATCAACGAGCTCGTCTCGGGCATCCTGCAAGGCGCCATGACCCACCCGGCTGAGAACCAGCAAAACTGCGCAAAGGAAGTATAGGCCGAAGCTCAGCAACTCTACCGGCGCCGACCAGGAGGGCCGGTGTCGTTGGAACAGAGATGGACTGCGCTTGGACATTTGCGTTCAGTCTCTAGGCTCGCCCCAAGAAGGACGTCCGATTTCCTCACTCAGAGGCCCCGCGCCTAGCGAAACCAATATAGCACATTTGACTACGGTTTGATCAGCAGATCGGCCATTTCGTCAAGTTTCTCAAGCGCCATGCCGGTTCCCCGAACGACGCTCCGCAGCGGATCCTCCGCAATCTTGAATTTCACACCCGTTTCTTGCTGGAGACGCACGTCGAGCTTATCGAGAAGCGCGCCTCCTCCGGTTAGATAAATGCCTGACTCAGCAATATCAGCTGTCAGTTCCGGCGGAACGTCAGCCAGGGCCTGGCGGATGCCTCCGACAATCTGCTGGATCGGCAGAGTCAACGCATCGGCGATCTCGTGGGGACCCAATGTGATCTCTGCAGGGAAGCCGCGCTGCATATCCCGTCCCTTGAGCCGAATTGCCACGTGCGTCCCGTTGGCCTTAGCAACGGCTGAGCCAGACTCCTTCTTGACGACCTCGGCGTTTGGAGCCCCGATCATCAAGTGATGCTTGAACCGCGCATAATTTACAATTGCCTCGTCCATGGCATTGCCGGCGGTGCGGATCGACTTTGAATAGATCACGCTACCCATAGACATCACGGCAATGTCGGTCGTACCACCACCTATGTCGACCACCATTGAGCCTCGGGGCTCGCGGATCGGCAGCCCAGCCCCAATTGCGCCTGCCACGGGCTCGGAGATCAGATATACGCGCCGCGCACCCGCTGAAAGCCCGGCTTCATGAACCGCCCGCCGCTCGACGGAGGTGGCACTTGCCGGGACGCAGATCATGACCCGCGGACTCCCAAAGAGGCGTCGCTTGTTAACGCGGCGAATGAAGAACTTGATCATTTCCTCAGCCGCGTTGAAGTCGGCGATGACGCCATCGCGCAGCGGCTGAACGGTTTCAATCTTGGTGGGAGTCTTCCCGAGCATCGTCTTGGCCTCGTGGCCAGCCGCGATCACTTTTTGATCGTCTCCGCGCTGCTCGATGGCAACGACGGAGGGCTCGTCCAATACGATTCCACGTCCCGGAACATAAACGACAGTATTCGCCGTGCCGAGATCAATGGCCATGTCCGCGGAAGAGCCCAACCACGAGAACATACACCGCCCCACTTGCCCGCCAATTGGCAGGCCCTACTCACCATAGATATCCGGATCAGGCCACCGACCTCGGATTAAGACACCAAGAACGGCAGGACACATCCCCAATCACCAGGCTCAAACCCTGCCGTCACGCGCCGTATGTTGCGTCAATTCTCCGACGTGAGCAATGAGTGAACTGACTGCTTTGCGAAAACTTTTTAGCCGCACACGCTGAAGTAGCACGGTAATTTTTTTCTCGCGAATCTTGCTTCCCCATGCATCACGCTGCTTACGGACTAGGCATAAAAAACTGCGACGCCGCGCCCGCCGCGACAACGTAGCGACGAGCCGGATCAGGTCCGCAAAACTTCCTATGCTTGGTAGCGCCGCTACTACGATGCGAGCATTGTCTCTGGTTTCCGGCGCGCCTCGCGCGCCAGAAGCTTGTTCAGCGCGCTAACATAGGCCCGCGCCGACGCAACCATCGTGTCGGTGTCCGAGCCGCGACCCGTGGCGATCTTGCCATCGGCCTCCAAGCGCACCATCACCTCCGCTTGGGCATCTGTGCCCTCGGTCACAGCGCTTACCTGATACAGAGCTAGACGAGCCTCATGCGGAACAAGGGCGCGAATGGCCTGGAACGTCGCGTCCACCGGTCCGTCGCCAACGGCCTCATACATGTGCTGCTGATCGTCGATGTGGAGCGTGATCGTCGCCTTCTGTGGGCCGCCGGTTCCGGCGATGACCGTCAGCGATGTGACTCGTATGCGATCCTGAGCAGAGGCGATCTCCTGATCGACCAGCGCTTCGATATCTTCGTCGTAGACGTGCTTCTTCACGTCCGCCAAGCCTTTGAACCGCACGAACGCATCCTCGAACGCGTTGTCGCCCAGTTCATAGCCGAGTTCTTTCAGCTTTTCACGGAACGCATGGCGCCCCGAATGCTTGCCCATCACAAGCGAGGACTCCTTCACACCCACGCTCTCCGGCGTCATGATCTCAAACGTGCCAGCGTGTTTCAGCACGCCGTCCTGGTGAATACCGCTCTCGTGGGCGAACGCATTCCTGCCGACGATGGCCTTGTTGTATTGCACCGGAAAAGCCGTCACGCGCGAAACGAGCTTTGAGGCTCGAGTCAAAAGGGTCGTGTCGACACCGGTCCAAACGGACATGCGATCCTCGCGCGTGTGGATCGCCATGACGATTTCTTCCAAAGCCGCATTGCCCGCACGCTCTCCAAGCCCGTTGATTGCGCATTCGACTTGTCTCGCACCCGCGCTCACGCCCGACAGGGAGTTGGCAACGGCCAGCCCCAGATCGTTGTGACAATGGGTCGAGAAAATAATGTCGCTGGCACCCGGCACCCTCTCCTGCAGCAGCCGGATCAAATCGCCGAATTCGTCGTGATAGGCATAACCGACCGTGTCCGGGATATTGACGGTTGTGGCGCCAGCCTTGATCGCAGCTTCCACGCAGCGGCAGAGAAAGTCGATCTCCGTGCGCGTCGCATCCATCGCCGACCATTCGACATCGTCAGTCAACCCTCGCGCTCGGCTGACGGATGCCGTAACGCGCGACAAGCATTCGGCCTCGTCGATGTCCATTTGATACCGGCGGTGAAGAGGCGAGGTGCCAATGAACGTATGTATGCGTCCGCGCGCGGCGGGCCGGATTGCCTCTGCGCAGCGATCTATATCGCCGGGCTGTGCGCGAGCGAGGCCGCAAATGACGGCGTTCTTCGCACGCCGCGCAATCTCCTGCACGCTCTCAAAATCGCCTTGAGATGCAATCGGGAAACCCGCTTCGATTACATCCACGCCCATCTCATCGAGGAGCTCGGCAACCTCCAGCTTTTCTTCGAATGTCATCGTGGCGCCGGGGCACTGTTCCCCGTCGCGCAATGTAGTGTCGAAAATTATGACGCGATCCTTCTCGTCGCGTGCCTTTGTCTCGGTGTTCATCGTGCTCGTCCCTGAAACGCATGGCTTTCAGTCTATCATGACCCGTCAAGCCCTTGACTTCTTGGAAGTTGGTTCGCCGTCCCCTGAACGCCCGCCTCGGCAAGACCGAGACTGCCGGTGCTCAGGGGCACGTAAGGAGCAGCGGAAGGGTGCGCACACGCAGACGGGTGCGTACGCCCAGTGCCCGGCGAGGCTCTGGCGTGCTGAAGAGGCTATTCCGAACCTGCAAATTCGATCGGCGCATCATTGCCCTTCTCCGCTAAGGCCCAACAGAAGCCTGCGATGAGCGGAAAATAGGGTGATCCGATAAGAAGAGCAAGGGGAGGCGTGGCGCCGATGGCCACGCCTCAAGCTCCTAGAAGTCGAAGATCGAGGCGAACGGGTTGCTAGCACGGCGCGAGGAGCGACGGACAGCGCGACGCTCATTCGGATTTTGCACAACCTCCATATTGTCCGGTAGACCCGCGGGAATCGGCCGCCCTTTAAGCGCGGCAAGCATCCGCCGGTCATGGCCGTAGAGATCCTTGAACTGCGTGAGTTCACCATCCGGGCCTGCCACAGCGGTGAAGTAGGTTAGGTAAACCGGAATTCTATTCTTCATGAAGATGTTGTTGGCATCCGATCCATTATGCATCGCGGAAACCACACGCTGTTGTGTCCAGTCTTGATCGTGACCGAGCAAGACCGCAGCAAATTTGTCAGGGTTTTGCACCCGCACGCAGCCATGGCTGAAGGCCCTCACTGAATTGGCGAATAGGTTCTTCTGCGTGGTGTCGTGAAGATACACATCGTGTGTGTTGGGGAAGAGGAATTTCACAAGCCCCAAAACGTTGCGTGGACCGGGCGGCTGATAAAGCTCATACCGGCGGATGTCGTTGCGGCTCCAATCAATTCTATCTGGGTCTATATCGCGACCGTTTGCGCCGCGTATGCGCAAGCCTTGCCGCCGTAGGACGGACGTATCCCAACCGCTTGAGAAAAACCCACCACCCCGGCGCAGATAGGGTGCGATCTCATTCTGCTTGATCGAATTCGGCACAAACCAATTGGGGCGGAATACGATCTTCTCCATTTCATCGCTGAACACAGGCGTCTGAGTGTGGGTCTTGCCCACGATCACGCGCGTCTGATGGATCTCTTCGCCGTCCTCGATAACCCTAACCTTGAACTCGGGGATATTTACCTTGACGTGGAATGCGCCCATGTCGTGCGGGAGCCAGCGGTAGCGCTCCATGTTCACAACAAGCAGATCGATCTTCTTCTGACCCGACACGGTTGATACCGGGGCCCGTCCGTTGAGCATGCCCCGCGTACCGGAGCCAACCATGCCATCGGGCTTGCCACCTTCGGCGCGCTGAAACGCAATGACGGCCTGACGCAGCTCGTCATCGAAAAGGTACTCGTCTGCTCCCTCTTTCGCGGGCGTCTCTAGACGCTTCCGCAATAGGGCGACCTGCCCGTGATTCACGCCAAGCTTCAACGTAGGACCCGCAGGGATAATCACATCCTCAGGCTTGTCGGACGCGGGCTCCGGCGAAACCCCGCCGTTCCGCTCCGCAAGCAGTTGCTTCCGCAGCGCCTCAAACTGAGGATGCGCCGGCTGGAAACTCCGCAAGTAGGCCGCGGGGTCAGACCGAAGGGCGATAAAGCCGATGACTTCCGCCGGGTCCGGCAGGTAGAGGTTCGGATCAAGGTTCTTGCTGAGGCTCTGCGGATTGAGCCGGCCACCTCGCGCGTCGCGCGCATATTCGATGACCGCTGCGCTGATTTTGAGTTCTGCGGCCGCGAGCTTGTCTACTGCGCCCGGCGCGCCTGAGTCGAAGCCGGATAGATTTGGCAGGGTGTAGTCCGAAGCACGCAGACCGTAATCGTCAGCCTTGGCAATTTCCTCAGCGACGGCCTTGCCCCGTTTAGTGAGGCCCTTTTCGTCGACCCAGAGCAGCTTGCGGTCCGGGACGGAGTAATACTCTGCGAGAGCGATCTGTTCGGCGGCGTCTTTCATAGCGACCGTGCCGACCTGCTCTTGAACGGAAATACGGATCGCCTCCGATCGCGTCACGAGCTCCTCAGGACCGTCTGGCTCCGCCGCGACGGCCGGGGTACTGAATGAGATAGCAACCGCAATCCCAATGGCGGCTGATCTCAAACCCAATGCGGTCATTCTTAGCTCCCTCTGGACCTCGCGGTCCTTGGTCCCCGCGCGTCAGGCTCCCCTTCTTCAAGCACAGCGCGAATCTTTTCGAATCCTCACCGTGCGCCGGAGTATGCGCAACGAAACTCTATTCGACCACCCAATTCCGGCCCCGAAATGGCAGAACTCACGGGAATGTGTGGCCCAGAATACGCCCCTAACCCGCTAGCGCGGTGTCGAGGAACTCATTGAGAGATATAACTTTTTCTTGATCCACCTCAATGAAGTCCGCCAATTCGGTCGTGAAGCTATCACCCGTTGTGATATTTTGGACACGGGCGCTCCAGCGGACCGCAGCCCTGTTGCCGTCGATCAGAAGGTCCTCCATCGAAAACGCCTTTAACGCGAAGCTATCCGAGATGGTCCGAAAAAGCCCAGTTATGGCCTCTCGCCCCTTGACCGTTGTCGCAAGCATGCTGAACTCAGGGGACCCAACGATCCGAAACTGCGCATCTTCGGCGAACATCGCGCCGACGGCCTCCACTTCGCCGTCGATGCGGGCGGCATAGAAGCCCTTGAGGAACGCCTCGAATTCCGTGTTGTCCATTGCTTAGCTCTCCTCATGAGTCCTGTCGGTTTCCGCGGCTCGACGATTTGCAGGTTGACTGTCCTTCGCGCGCGCCTTTTCCTCAAGGTCCCGGTCGGGCAAGACCACAAATATCAGGACAGCCATCACGGTGAGGGAGAAGCGAAAGGCAGCCTCCTGACCGTTCCATGCCTCGGACTGCCACATGACGAACCACCCACCCGCAAAGACCATGAAGAGCAAGAACCAGACGAGGTAGGCGACAAGCGCTCCCGCAATCGTCCAGCTCTTCGCACGATCGAAAACCGCTCCAGGCGCGTGCCGAGCCCGAAAAAGGAATACGCTGCGACGAGAAACAACAGCCCCGCCAGAGCCTCGCCAAAGATGACGATCGCGAACGTAGCGTGCCAAAGCTCCGGGGTTGTGATGGCCCGATACATCAGCTTGTTGCCAGGAAACGTCGTCTCCATGGACATCACGTTTTTCACGAACAAGAAGTTTGTTTGGTAGTCGTGAAGGCTGCCGAAGACGACTAGCAGACAGAAGAGCGCTAGGCACGCGACCATGACAATCTTGGCAATCCGGGCGATGTACATTTCGGTCCCCTGCCCTACCTATTGTCAGATGTTGCGATTCTCGCCCGGGACAACTCTAACCAGATAATGAGGCGTCAGCTTAAACCAAGCGCAGCTCACTGCCTCCACCCAAAAGAAAAGGCCGGGATGAGCCCGGCCATTTCAGCCTTTCACGCGCATGGACGCGAAGCGCCTAGTTCTTGGATTTGTCGACCATCTTGCTTTCGGCGATCCACGGCATCATCCCGCGCAGTTTCTCGCCGACCACCTCCATCTCGTGGCCGTCGCACTTGGCGCGCATTGCCTTAAAGCTCGGTTGGTTGATCTTGTTCTCAAGCATCCAGTTCTTCACGAAGGAGCCGTTCTGGATATCCTTGAGCACCTCCTTCATGGCGGCTTTGCTCTCGCCCGTTACGACGCGCGGTCCAGAAACGTACTCGCCATACTCGGCTGTGTTGGACACGGAGTAGTTCATATTGGCGATACCACCTTCGTAAATGAGATCGACGATCAGCTTCACCTCATGCACGGTCTCGAAATAGGCCATCTCGGGCGCATAGCCCGCCTCGACCAGCGTTTCGAACCCGTTTCGCATCAGCTCGACCAGACCGCCACAGAGCACCGCCTGCTCGCCGAACAGGTCCGTTTCGCACTCTTCCCTAAAGGTTGTCTCGATTATGCCGGCACGGCCCCCGCCGATTGCAGACGCATAAGACAGCGATAGGTCGTGTGCGTTGCCTGTTGAATCTTGAGCGATGGCCACAAGGCACGGCACACCGGCGCCGCGCTTGTACTCGGCGCGCACTGTGTGGCCAGGACCCTTTGGCGCCACCATGCAGACGTCCATGTCGGCGCGCGGCTCAATCAGGTTGAAATGAATGTTCAGCCCATGCGCAAAAAAGAGCGCGGAGCCCTCTTTCATATTAGGCTTGAGCTCTTTTTCCCAAATCTCAGCCTGGAGTTCGTCCGGCGTCAGCATCATGACCACGTCGGCCCAGGCGGCGGCCTCCGAGACGCTCATAACTTTCAGCCCTTCGCCCTCAGCCTTGGCGGCGGAGCTCGAGCCGGGGCGCAGGCCAATGGCCACATCGGCCACACCAGAATCCTTCAGATTCAGGGCATGCGCATGCCCCTGGCTGCCATAACCGATGATGGCGACCTTCTTCCCCTTGATCAGATTGAGATCGGCATCTCGATCGTAATAAACACGCATACCTCTTCCCCTACATTCCGGAATTTCAATGCCTTCAAGACTTGGATGTGTCGATTGGGTCCGGGTTTTGCCGCCGGGCCCGTGAAAAAACAAGTAGCGAGTTACCTCTTGAGCGCTACATCCGCTCCGCCCCACGGCCGATGGCAGCAACGCCGGTCCGGCAAACCTCGATCAGCCCCAGCGGCTGCATGAGAACGATGAACTGCTCGATCTTGGACTGACGCCCGGTGACTTCGAAGACGAAGTGCTCGAGCGAGGCGTCGATCACCTGTGCGCGGAACGCCTCGGCCAAGCGAAGTGCTTCAACACGCTTCTCGCCGACGCCTGCGACCTTAACGAGCGACAGTTCACGTTCGATGGTTTCGCCGCGCACGGTTAGGTCCGTCACCGAGTGGACGGGCACAAGCCTATCCAGCTGATGCTTGATCTGCTCGATAACCATGGGCGTACCCGTGGTCACGATGGTGATCCGGGATAGATGCGCCTCATGCTCCGTCTCGGAAACGGTCAGCGACTCGATGTTGTAGCCACGGCCCGAAAAGAGGCCGATGACGCGCGCGAGCACGCCGGGCTCGTTGTCCACGAGCACGCTCATCGTGTGCGACTCAAGAACCTCTTCAGGCTTCTCGAGGGAATAGGCCGAGCCAGGCTGCCCCATTAGACCATCACCTTGCCTTCTTCGGAGATGGCCTTCTCGATGTCATCGCCAGTGACGTCGTCGCCCAGCAGCATGTTGTTGTGCGCTTCGCCACTCGGAATCATCGGGAAGCAATTGGCTTCCTTGTCGACAACGCAGTCGAAGATGACGGGCCTTGGCGTCTTGATCATCTCAAGGATCGCATCATCGAGCTCGGCCGGCTTCTCCGCGCGAATACCAACCGCGCGATAAGCCTCGGCCAGTTTCACAAAGTCCGGCAGCGCTTCGCTGTAAGAGTGCGAATAGCGGCCGCCGTGGAGAAGCTCCTGCCACTGTCGAACCATGCCCATATACTCGTTGTTCAGAATAAAGATCTTGACCGGCAAGTCATACTGAACCGCCGTCGAAATCTCTTGCATGGTCATCAGCACCGACGCCTCGCCCGCAATATCGATCACGAGCGAATCTCGGTGCGCCATCTGCACGCCGACCGCAGCTGGGATGCCGTAGCCCATTGTGCCAAGGCCACCTGACGTCATCCATCGATTGGGATCGTCGAAGTGGAAGTATTGAGCCGCCCACATCTGGTGCTGGCCCACTTCCGTCGTGATGTAGGTGTCGTGATCGCGCGTCAGCGCAAACAGCCGTTCGATGGCGTATTGCGGCATGATCACGTCGTTCCTGTTGCGATAGTGCAAACATTTGCGCTCGCGCCACGTACTGATCTGATCCCACCAGCGCGCGTGGGCCTCCTTGTCGAGGGACGGGTTCCGAGCCTTCCAGGCCGCGATCAGCTGATCGATGACGAACGCACAATCACCCACGATGGGAACATCGACGTGGACATTCTTGTTGATAGAGGAGGGGTCGACATCCACATGAATCTTTTTGGAGCCCGGCGAAAAAGCGTCGAGCCGGCCTGTAATGCGGTCGTCAAAGCGCGCACCAATGCAGATCATGACGTCGCAGTCATGCATGGTGTTGTTCGCTTCATAAGTGCCGTGCATACCCAACATACCGAGCCACTGCTTGTCCGAGGCCGGGTAGCTGCCCAGCCCCATCAGCGTCGAGGTGATCGGGTAACCGGACATGCGCACAAGCTCGCGCAGGCTCGCACTCGCCGCAGGCCCAGCATTGATAACGCCGCCGCCCGTGTAAAAGATCGGCTTCTTGGCGTTGATCATAAGGTCGACCGCCGCTTCGATCGCTTCTGGCTTACCCTTCTGCGGCGGGACGTAGCTCTTGTGCTGTGAATTCGAAACGCCCTTGTAGATGCCGGTCATGAACTGGATATCCTTAGGGATGTCCACGACGACGGGACCCGGCCGGCCGGAACGAGCGACGTAAAAAGCCTCGTGCAAAACCTCGGCAAGTTGGTCCACGTCTTTCACAAGGTAGTTGTGCTTTGTGCAAGGCCTTGTGATGCCAACCGTGTCGCATTCCTGAAACGCGTCGTTGCCAATCAGGTGCGTAGGAACCTGCCCGGTGATGCAAACAACCGGGATCGAATCCATCAGCGCGTCTGTCAGGCCTGTAACCGCATTGGTTGCGCCAGGGCCCGACGTCACAAGAACAACGCCAACCTTCCCTGTCGAACGGGCATAGCCTTCGGCCGCATGAACCGCGCCTTGCTCGTGACGAACGAGCACGTGCTCAACGCGGTCTTGCTGAAACAATTCGTCGTAAATCGGTAGAACGGCCCCACCGGGATATCCGAAGATGTGATCAACACCTTGATCGGCAAGCGCTTGAAGAACGATCTGCGCGCCGGTCATTGTGGATGAACCGTTCTCGCTGGCTGACATGTCTCTTTCCACTAACAAAACCGGGCACCAGCGGCTTTCCGCACCGCTGCCCGGTCAAACTCGATTGAAATGGCGAAAGTGCCGAATTTAGGCGCGCACCCTAGGGCCTCTGTGTCACAGGGTCAACGGGGAATGCGAATGAATGACAAGATTTATTGCGGCAATCTTTTCATTTATTATCTATCTAGCTCTGAAATTATGCCTAATGTTATGCGAGCCGATAATGATATGGTGTTACACGCCATCTTTTCCCACAAGCATTCTAGACAATGACGCACGATGCGCATAAGGCTCATAGAGCTAGTGGGCAGCCTCGATAAGAGGGATACAGCAGCGCCAGCATTGAGATATCCTGGCGTTTCTAATTGAAAGCGCGTTTCCGGCTCGTCACACCCTGAATGCAGCAGTCTGCAACGTCAGAACCGGCCGTTGCCAACGGCAATGGACCCGGCCACGGCCATGGGGCAGCGAATGCGCCCATAACGAGCCGTGCATTTTGGGCACTGACCTTCGGGTCTATTGGCGTCGTCTACGGCGACATTGGTACGAGCCCGCTCTACGCGCTCCGCGAAGCGATCCTCGCCACGAGCGGGCCCGACGGCACCGTAACGTCGGACGCAGTATACGGCGTACTGTCGCTGATCTTTTGGTCTTTGATTATCGTCGTCACGCTGAAGTACGTCGTGCTGCTTCTGCGCGCGGACAATAACGGCGAAGGTGGCACGCTCGCGTTGACCGCACTTGCCTTTACGGCTTTGGGCAAGCGAACACCCCTCGTCTTGGGTTTGGGCATCATCGGCGCGGCGATGTTCTATGGTTCAACGCTCATCACCCCTGCCCTGTCAGTGCTGTCTGCGGTCGAAGGCCTCAATGTGGCTACGGACGCGTTTGAGCCGTACGTGCTTCCGATCACGGTGATTATTCTCGTCGCGCTTTTCTCTGTGCAGTCTCATGGAACCGCGCGCGTGTCGGCGCTGTTCGCTCCCATAACGACCGTCTGGTTCTTGGTGATTGGGATCGCCGGGGTTGCCGAGATCGCCTCGTACCCGCGCATCCTGATGGCTCTCAACCCCTACTACGGTCTGAACTTCCTCTTCACCCACGGCATGGTCGGGCTCATTACACTCGGCGCCGTATTCCTTGTCGTGACCGGATCGGAGGCGCTGTACAACGACCTCGGTCATTTCGGTCGCAGACCGATCCAGATGGCTTGGTTTATTTTGGTGCTGCCTGCCTTAGTCTTGAACTATTTCGGGCAAGGCGCCCTAGTGTTGTCGAATCCAGAAACGATTTCCAATCCATTCTATCGGCTGTTTCCCAGCTGGGCGCTTTACCCGATGGTCACCCTTGCGACGATGGCAACGGCCATTGCGAGCCAAGCTGTGATTACGGGTGCCTACTCCATCACGCGTCAAGCCATGCAGCTCGGGCTTTTGCCACGAATGGAGGTGCGGCACACATCGGAGTCGCAAGTAGGCCAAATCTACATGCCACGCGTGAACTGGGTTCTGCTCACCGGGGTTCTTCTCCTGGTATTCATGTTCCGGTCGTCGAGCGAATTGGCGTCAGCCTACGTACTCGCCGTCGCCGCAACCGAATGGGTCGCGGGCGTCCTCGGCTTTATCGTCATTTGGAAACTCTGGCGCTGGAAACTGTATTGGGTAATCCCGGTCATGGCGCCGCTGATGTTCGTGGACGCTGCCTTCGTCGTGGCGAGCATGCTCAAGATTGTCGAGGGCGCATGGTTGCCGGTTCTGGTTGGTATGATGCTGATCCTCGTTATGGTCACCTGGATGCGCGGCACCAAGCTACTCGCGCAGAAAACTCGACGTATCGAGGTGCCATTCGATCCGCTGATAAAGAGCCTCGAAAGCAGACCGCCGCATCTGGTGCCTGGAACAGCCGTCTTCTTGAGCGCGGACCCAGAATTCGCGCCCACGGCGCTCTTGCATAATCTCAAGCACAACAAGGTGCTGCACGAGCACAACGTCATTCTCACCATTCAGAACGAGGACATTCCGCGCGTCGCAGCGGAAGATCGCGTCCGCATGGAGCCGATCAGCGACAAGTTCATGCGGATGACGCTTCACTTCGGTTTCGTGGAGCGGCCAAACGTGCCGAAGGCTCTCGCGATCGCGGGACGAAAAGGCTGGCAGTTCGACATCATGTCGACGTCTTTCTTCTTATCGAACCGGACTGTACGCCCGGACCCCCGCTCGGGAATGCCGCAATGGCAAGATCGCATTTTCGTTTACCTCGCCCACAACGCAGACGACGCGTCGAACTATTTTCAGCTGCCGACTGACCGGGTCGTCGCCATCGGTACGCAAGTGACTGTTTAGGGTTGGTCTGTTTGTTGGGTGGGCAATTCAGCCAATGCCGCGGCTTCGCCGCTCGGAAACCATGTCCAGTCAGCCATAAAACGCCGTGCCCACGTCATCTGACGCTTGGCGTAGCGCCGGCTCATGGTTTTCGCTGTGTTGCTGGCATCTTCGAGATCGACCTCACCCGCAAGGTGCGCTAGGAGCTCGGGCACGCCAAGGGCACGCATCACTGGCAGCCCTGGGTCCAGACTTAGGTTGATCAGCGCTTCGACCTCAGCCAACGCACCGTCCCGGAGCATGGAGTCAAAGCGCGCGTTTATGGCCGAGTAGATTTCTTTGCGCTCCGGAGCAACGACCAGCTTGTGCAGATCCTCAGCACCAAGAACTGGGTCGCCTGCGGTTTCCTGCCACTCTGCAAGCGATATACCGGTGGCTTCTACAACTTCGAGCGCACGCACGAGCCGCTGCGTGTCTGTCGGCGTGAGGCGCTCGGCCATGATGGGATCACGGACAGCCAACGCTGAATGCAGCTCGCTCGCAGATATGGTCGCGGCGCGCCCGCGCCAATGTTGCCTAACGTCTTCGGGTATGTCGGGAATGGGCGAAAGCCCCTGCAGCAGCGCCATAAAGTAAAGCCCGCTGCCACCGACCAAGATCGGAACTTGGCCCGCGCTACGCGCATCCCTGATCTCGGCAGCGGCATCAGCAACCCAGCGTCCTACCGAATAGGCCTCGCGTCCGGATACAGTGCTGTAAAGCCGATGAGGTATGTCCGCCATGTCCGCAGCACTGGGCTGCGCGGTGAGCACAGGCAACTCGCGATAGACCTGCATGGAATCGGCATTGATAATCCTGCCGCCCAGGCGATCGGCAAGCGCCAGAGCCGCAGCGGATTTGCCGCTAGCTGTGGGTCCGGCGATGAGAACAGCTTCAAACACGATTTGCCACGACTTGGCCTCGCAGGACCGCGAGAGGGCCGAGTTAGCTAATGGGAACGTTGACGAGACGCAGATCCCCGTCAGCGTTGGCCAGGAGAAATAAGATCTTGTCCCGCCCCGACTTCCGTATTGCACTTAGCCACGCGACGACTTCCTCGGGCTTACGGACCCGCTTCTGTCGCACTTCAAGGATCACATCGCCGACTTTGATGCGCTTCTTCGCTGCAGGACTGCCGGGCTCAACGGACGTGATCACAACTCCGTCGACCTTACCGCTGATGGCAAACTTCGCGCGCAAGTCAGCTGTGAGCGGCTCAATTGTGAGACCCAAAAGGTGTTCCTTGCCATCGGAGCTTTCCGACGACAAGAGATCCTCGTCTTCCCCAGGTAGCTGGCCCAGCGTCACGGTGATGTTTAGAGTCTCTCCGTCTCGGAGAACGTTAAGCAGCACCTCCGCGCCCACCGCTGAGCTGACAACGGCTCGCGGCAGATCCCTCATTGTCCTAATTTTTTGTCCTCCAAAATCGAGAATGACGTCCCGCGCCTTGATCCCGGCGCTCGCGGCCGGACCATCGGGAGTAACCGACGCAACCAATGCGCCCGTCGGCTTGGGCAGCCCCAAGCTAGACGCCATTTCGTTGGTGACATTTTGAACATGGACGCCAAGCCAACCACGGCGCGTCTTGCCATATTGCTTCAATTGATCGAGCACGCGTAGGGCCGTATTGGAAGGCAAGGCAAACCCTATGCCGATAGACCCTCCCGTCGGCGAGATGATCGCCGTGTTCACGCCGACAACCTCACCCTCCATGTTGAATAGCGGCCCGCCGGAGTTGCCGCGATTGATCGCCGCATCAGTCTGTATGAAGTTGTCGTAAGGTCCGGCGTTGATATCGCGCTTGGTTGCGGACACCACACCAACAGTCAGTGTTCCTCCTAGTCCAAAGGGATTGCCAATCGCCATTACCCAATCGCCGACACGCAAGACCGATGAATCGCCGAATGTCACCGCCTTGAGCGGCTGGTCTGGCTTGACCTGAATAAGCGCCAGATCAGTTTCGGGATCATGGCCTAGAATCTTGATCACCTTCAGCTTCGATCCATCGGTGAAGTTCACATAAATGTCGTCGGCGCCTTCGATCACGTGATGGTTTGTAACGATCAGTCCCGACGGGTCGATAACAAACCCGGCACCAAGCGAACTGACCTTTCGAGGCGAACCATCAGCACCTTCCTCGCTGAAGAAGTCGTCGAACAGTTCGTCGAAGGGACTACTTCCCGGGGCTTTTCGGCCAGGCGGATCATTGTCCTCGTCCTCAAGGTTCTGGGTCGTCGAGATATTGACGACCGTTTCTTGTAAACCCTCGGCGACGCCAGCAAGCGACTCCGGCCCCTTGGCGGTGGCTGGCGTATTCGATTGGAGCAAAGCAAGACAGAGGGCGGCGGCAAATAGAAGTGTCGCATAAGCGTCGCGAGTACGGCTCAACACGTTTGGACGGCTTAGTCCCAACATCCGTTTGCGCACTCCCCTTGCTGAGCGAGGCTTCACCCGACTTGTCTCAAACGACCAAGCGCATAGGACCCTGCCCACGCTCGGTCTTAACGCCGCACCGCCCACTTTAGCGAGAATCGCACGCAATGCGGAAGCAGCGTTTCAACGCAAAACATAGGCGACCGAGCTGTCTTGTACGCTAGCGCTTTTTTATCCCCGTATCAGCCAAACAACGAGCACGCCTGCCGCCACGGCGAGTGTGCCAGCAAGCCGCAACGAGGACTCCGACATTTCGGAAGCTGTCTCCAGGAGACGCCGACCGAAACGAGGAGCGAGGGCCCAAATCAGGCCCTCGATTACCAAGACAAGTCCAATGGCGACACCGAGGTCGTCCATTTTGGGACGGCGCCTATGGCGCCGAGCTCAAGGACCGGCTGGCGTTGCTCCTGTCTGCCTTTGGCACGCTGGATGATGCACCAGTTGCCGGCCGGGCTGACGATCCGGTCGCGTCGTTGAAGTACTGGAAGAACTGAGAGTCGGGACTCAGCAACATCCGTGTATCACCTGCTTGCAATGCACTTTCATAAGCCTGCATCGAGCGGTAGAAGGCAAAGAAGTCGGGGTCCTTACCGAACGCTTCGGCAAACGCACGGTTGGATTCAGCATCGCCCGATCCACGAATACGCTCGGATTCGCCAGTTGCGTCGGCCTTCAGCACTGTCACCTGGCGGTCGGCATCGGCGCGAATACGGCGAGACGCTTCCTCACCCTCGGCCCGGATTTCCGCCGCCTCGCGCTGACGTTCCGTCTGCATCCGGCGGAAAATGGCGAGGCTGTTGGCCTCAGGCAGGTCCGCCCGCTTGATCCGAACGTCGACGACTGTCATACCGAACTTCTCGGCATTATCGTTCATCTCGTTGGTGATTTTACGCATCAGATCGTTGCGGTCATCGCGCACAACGGCCTCGAAGCTGGCCGCGCCAAGGACCCGTCGAAGCGCTGCTTCCAGGAAATCGCTGAGCCGTGTCCGCGCATTGAACTCGTTGTTCACAGATTGGTAGAACAGCAGTGGGTTCGTGATCCGCCAGCGCGCGAATGCATCGACGACGAGTCGCTTCTGGTCGGCGGCAATGACTTCCTGTGGTGCGGAGTCGAGGTCAAGCAGCCGTTTGTCGAAGAAAACCACGTTCTGGATAAACGGGATCTTGAAGTTCAGGCCGGGGTCCTCGAGCACCCTTTTCGCCTTACCGAACTCAAGAACCAGCGCTTGCTGTGTTTGGTAGACTGTGAAGAGCGTGAGATATGCGCCAATAGCCAATATTCCGACCACCAGCAAGATGAGCGTCAGGGTTGCCTTCTTCATTACTGCTGCCCTCCCGTCTGGAGTGAGGGCGAAGCCGGAACCGCTGAGGGTGCTGATGAAGCCGTCGGCTGTCTCTTCTGTAGCTCCGGGAGCGGCAGATACGGCACCACGCCGCCACCGCCATCCTTATCGATAATGATCTTGTCCGTCTTGGACATCACTTCCTTCATCGTGTCGATGAAGATGCGCTGGCGGGTCACGTCCGGCGCTTTCTCGTACTCTTGCAGGACCTTCTCGAAGCGCTCGGCTTCACCCTTTGCCTCTGCAATCACACGATCGCGATAGCCTTGGGCCTGTTGGAGAATCCGCTCTGCCTCACCACGCGCCTCAGGAACGACCCGGTTTGCGTAGGCTTGGGCCTCGTTCTGCAGGCGCTCCTCGTCGGCGCGGGCGGCCTGAACATCACGGAAGGCATCGATAACCTGTGACGGTGGATCCACTTTTTGGAGCTGGACCTGCGTGATCTCAATACCGGCTTTGTAGCCGTCAAGCGTCCGTTGAATGAGCTCTTGGACTTTGCCTTCGGTCTCTGCACGTGCCGCCGTCAGGATAGGTTCAATGTCGCTCTGCCCAACAATCTCGCGCATCGCGCTCTCCGAAACGTCCTTCACGGTGCCTTCCGGGTTCTGAATGTTGAAGAGGTAGTCGGGCGCATCATTGATTTTCCAAACTACGACGAAATCGATGTCGACGATGTTCTCGTCACCCGTCAGCATGAGGCTCTCCTCAGGAACGTCCCGCGGAGACAGCCCAGCGCCCTGTGCGGAACGCATGCCGATCTCGATCCGGTTAGCGCGTGTAACTTTCGGCAACAGCACCTCTTCGACAGGATAGGGCAGTCGCACATGCAGGCCCGGAGGCAGCTGGCGTACATACTCACCGAAGCGCAGCACGATGCCGACCTCATCGGTATTCACACGCACAAAGAAGCCAAAGAAACCGATCACAACGGCAACAAGCGCGGCCAGCACGCCTGGCAGTAACCAACCGCCGCCGCCACCTGGCATCGCCTGCCGCAACTTGTCTTGGCTCTTACGCAAGATGTCTTCCAGATCCGGCTGCTGACCACCGCCGCCGGGACCGCCCGGCCGTGGCCCCCAGGGGCCGTTATTGCCGCCACCGCCGCTCTGATTGCTCCAAGGCATATGTTTCTCGTCCTGATTTCTGAGGAGGCTGTCGCGCGAAACCGCCTGATTTCGGCGGCGTCTATCGCACGGGATTTAGGCGCACCAAGCGGCGCAACCGCGACAAGAAGTCGATGCTTATATAGGGCAGGACCAGGGGGCGCGCAATCGAAGCCGGACCTAATACCTCAAACTCGCTCCAAGACGACGATGCTGAAGTCGTGATCGTCCTTGGGACCGGCCTGAAAAGCGTCGCGTGAGGCCTCTCGCCAGGCGTCCTGATCCAATTCGGGGAACCACGTGTCCGCCTCAGGAGCCGCGTGAACCTCCGTTAGGTAAATGCGATCTGCGAGCGGCATGGCTGCCCGAAAGACGCCCTCTCCCCCAATAACGGCGATTTCATCCGAACCCTGTGTGCCCGCCCAAGTCTTCGCTGCCTCGAGCCCGGCCTCCAAGCTTGAAACGCTCACGATATCGGCGGCCGAGAAGGATGGATCGCGTGTGAGAACGATATTGAGGCGCCCGTCGAGCACGCGCGGCAGCGATTCGAATGTCCGCCGCCCCATGACAATGGGCTTACCCATGGTGACGTCACGAAAAAACTTCATGTCGGATCGCAAGCGCCATGGCAGCTGACCGTCCCGACCGATGGCCCGGTTCTGACCCATGGCGACGACGAGGGCAATACTGGGATCACCTTGTCCCGGCGTGTCAGTCACACGGCCACCTCGGCGCGGATCGCCGGATGCGGATCGTAACCAACAATCTTGAAGTCGTCGTAGACGAAGTCGAAAAGCGAAGACACCTCGGGATTGATCTCCAAGGTCGGCAGAAGCCGCGGGCTCCGCGAGAGCTGCTGATCGGCCTGCTCCACATGATTCAAGTAGAGGTGCACGTCTCCAAAGGTGTGAACGAAATCACCCGGCTTCAGCCCCGTAACCTGCGCGACCATACGGGTGAGCAATGCGTAGGAGGCAATATTGAACGGAACGCCGAGGAAAATATCGGCCGAACGCTGATAGAGCTGGCATGATAATCGCCCATCGCCCACGTAGAACTGGAACAAGCAGTGGCAGGGCGGAAGCGCCATATCCGGTAGCTCGCCGACATTCCAGGCACAAACGATATGGCGGCGCGAATCAGGGTTGCGCATAATGCCGTCGACGAGCGCAGCAATTTGGTCGACCTCGCCGCCGGACGCCGTCGGCCATGACCGCCATTGCTTGCCGTAGACCGGCCCGAGATCGCCGTTTTCATCAGCCCACTCGTCCCAAATCGTGACGCCATGTTCCCTGAGATAGCGTGTGTTGGTCGATCCCTGCAGGAACCATAACAGCTCGTGGATGATCGACTTCACGTGCAGCTTTTTGGTCGTCATGAGCGGGAAACCCTCGCTCAAGTCGAAACGCATTTGGGCCC
>NZ_JBZMXT010000036.1:0-23185 GCF_058506495.1 Methyloceanibacter sp.
GCGTCGGGTTTTGCGGCAACACTACTGTCCGCCTCTTTGTTGTGCACGACCGGCAGATCAAGCCGTACGGAGGCGCCCTGCACCTTGCCATCGCGCTTCGGTGCATCGGCCAACTTCAGGCGGCCGCCGTGTTGCTCTGTTATGCGCTGTACAATCGCTAATCCGAGCCCAGTGCCTTTGACGCGCGTTGTCATGTAAGGCTCGATCAAGCGGTCGCGATCTTCCTTCGGTAGACCGCATCCATTGTCGATAACTGTGATGTGGATGCGGTCTCCCTTTTCGTCGACCTTCGCGGTGATCGTACCCGTGCCTCCGCGCTCCGGGTCGTTCTCGATAGCTGTGTCGATACCTTCGCTCGCGTTCTTGACCAGATTGGTGACTGCCTGCGTGAGAAGGCGCTGATCGGACATGGTCGTGACAGGCTTGTCAGGTAGGTCCAATGAAAAATCGATATCGGGGCGGCTGACCTGAAATAGGAATACGGCCTCTCGCACGATCTCACGCACATCATGCATTTCCATGACCGGTTTCGGCATACGAGCAAACGCGGAGAACTCATCCACCATGCGCCCGATATCGGACACCTGCCGCACGATTGTATCCGTGCACTGTTCGAAGACCTCACGGTCCTCTGTAATGACCTTCCCGTATTTCCGGCGAATGCGTTCCGCCGACAGCTGGATTGGTGTAAGCGGGTTCTTGATCTCGTGTGCTATGCGACGGGCAACATCAGCCCAGGCGGTCGAACGCTGCGCGATGACCAGCTCCGTGATGTCGTCGAAGGTGACAACATAGCCCTGGCCTTCGCCTTCACTCGTCACACGAACTGCGAAGTTCCGCTCAGAGCCGCGCCTTCTAAGGGAGACTTGGTCGGTCGCCGAACGCCTTCCGTGTTTACGCGTGCGTTTCAGTTGCGGTCCGAATTCGGGCACCGCATCGGCGAGTTGTTTGCCGATAAGGTCTGAGCCCTTGAGGCCCAGGAGTTCCTCAGCCGAAGGGTTTACGAGATTCACAGTGCCATCTGCATCAACACCAACAACGCCCGCCGTTACGCCCGATAGCACAGCGGACATGAAGCGGTTGTGCTCGTCGAGCGTCGCGTTGGCGCCGACGAGTTCATCGCGCTGATTCTTGAGTTCGGATGCCATGGTGTTGAATGTTGAGCCCAGCACCGCAAGGTCGCCATCAGCTGGATTGACGCCGACCTTCACACCGAGATTACCATGGCTAATTTCTTCCGCCGCGCCCATCAACTGGCCAATTGGGGCGACGAGCCGGTTCGCAAACCACATGCCGATCCAGATCGCAGACAGGAGCAGCGTCAGCGCAATGGCCACGTACATCAAGCCGAAAGCCACCTGAACACCTGCGCGCCGTTGCTCGAGTAATTGATACTCAGCAACATTGGCTCGCGTTGCCCTCAGTTGTTGAAGCACGCGGGCGTTCACCGGCCGGATGACGTATAGGTACGTATCGTCGAAGTTATCGAGGCTCTTTATCGCCCCAACCAAACTGGTCTCGCCTGGGGCAATGACGATTACCTGCCCGTCTTTCGCGAGGTCCATCGCCTCGGGTGGCGGCGCGCGATAGGGAATGTTCGCAATAGAGGCTGCCGTCGCCAGCATCTTCCCTTCGCTGTCGATCAGGTAGGCAGCGGGAATAGCGCGGACGGTGGCCTGAGCGCGCAGGAAGTTTCCGAAGCCTTGAGGCCGCGCACGGACCAGTTCCACGGCTTCGTCTATGTCCTTGGCCATGCCAACCGTATCGGCGCGGATGACTTGGCCGTGCTCCTGCAGATAAGCGGTTGCCACATCGATCGAATTTTGAATGATGTCTTTCGTGCGCTGCGAGAACCAGTGATCCAGGCCGCGGTCGAGCGAGATGCTGGCAAAGATCGCAAGCGCGATGGCTGGAACCACTGCGATGACGCTGAAGAGGCTGACAATCCGGACATGCAACTGCGCGCCGGCTTCATGTCGACGCTTGGCGAGCCATAGCCCCGTAACCTGCCAGGCGATTAGTGCGATCATCGCGACGACAAGCACCGCGTTGATCAGCAACGTGGTGACGACCACGTCCTGTGTAGGAACGATGGGCGTCAGACCAGTTAAAACAAGATAAGTGGCAAGCCCCGCGCAGAGGGACAGCACCATGATGATGAGGCCGAGCATAAACTGGAGGCGTCGGCGTTTGGCCGGAACGGTGGCTTGTCCATCTGTGTCGCGCTCAGACGAACTTTGAGGCGGCCCGTCTACATTGCTGACCGACTTAGATATTTTGTTTTCAGGTGCGGGGTCGCGCAAGGTCTGCTGCTCTCCCTCCCAAGCATCTTGTTCGGTTCAGGCCGACTCTCTTGAGTGCGATCAAATGATCACAGTCATGATGCAATAAGATCACATTGTGGCGCTTTGGCGACAGCTCAAGCGGTCAAGCCTACTCACCGGAACGGACGTTCCGGTCGTGATATGGCATGCGTGGCGGGACCTGGCTAGGGCTATGCTGCAGGCGTGCGAATGACTTTGATGCCCAGGTCGCGGATCTTTTTGCGCAACGTGTTCCGGTTGACGCCAAGTAGATCGGCAGCACGGATTTGGTTGCCGCGAGTTGCGGCTAAGGCTGCTGTGATCAACGGCGACTCGACCTTGCGAAGAACCCGTGTGTAGAGCCCCGCCGGCGGCAGTTCTTGGCCAAAGCTCATGAAGTAGTCCCCGAGGTACCGTTCAACAGCCTCAGACAAATCCGCGGTGGCTTCCGAGGCATCGTTAAACTGCGCCGGCCGCGCGGCGGGAGCGAACTCGCTTTCGACCATGTCCACTGTCACGATGTCCTGGGTGTAGATAGCGGACAGTCTCCGGACAAGGTTCTCAAGTTCCCGCACGTTGCCTGGCCAATTGTGCCGCTTAAGACGTTCGATCGCGCCGGTTTCAAAGCTCTTCGGTGGCAGTCCTTCCTTCTCTGCCATTGCGAGAAAGTGGCGGATGAGATCCGGAATGTCCTCAAGACGCTCGCGCAAAGGTGGAAGGCGCAAGGGTACAACATTAAGCCTGTAGTAAAGGTCTTCGCGGAAAAGCCCCTGGTCGATCTGCTGCTGCAGGTCGCGGTTGGTTGCGGCGATAATCCGCACATTCGTCCGAATGGGGGTTCGCCCACCAACTGTCGTGTATTCGCCTTCTTGCAGCACGCGTAAGAGCCGCGTCTGTGCCTCCATGGGCATGTCGCCAATCTCGTCAAGAAAGAGCGTTCCGCCCTCTGCCTGTTCGAAGCGGCCGACATGACGTGCTTGCGCACCCGTGAAGGCTCCTTTCTCGTGTCCGAATAGTTCCGACTCGATGAGCTCCTTTGGAATGGCCGCCATGTTGATGGCGACAAAGGGCCCGTTCCGCCGCTTCCCGTATTCGTGCAAGGCACGCGATACGAGCTCTTTGCCGGTCCCGGACTCACCGCTGATCATGACGGTCAGATCTGTTTGGGTCAGCCGTGCCAGAACTCGATAGATGTCCTGCATCGCCGGGCAGCGCCCGATCAGCGGCATCCCATCGGAGGATTCGGCAGAAAGTGGCTGCACGTTCTTGCGCGGTTCGGCGAGTGCCCTGCTTACGACTGCGATGAGCTCGTTCAAGTCAAACGGCTTCGGAAGATACTCATACGCGCCGCGCTCAGCCGCGGTCACGGCCGTCATGAAAGTGTTCTGAGCGCTCATCACGACAATTGGAAGGTCCGGCCGAAGCTTCTTGATCCGCGGGATCAGATCGAATGCGCTTTCGTCAGGCATCACCACGTCGGTGATGATGAGGTCCCCGTCGCCCTGGCTAACCCAGCGCCACAGCGTTGCGGCATTACCAGTCGCCCGAGGCGCGTACCCTGCCCTGGCAAGTGCCTGGTTCAAGACTGTTCGAATGGCCGCATCGTCGTCGGCGATTAGGATGTTGCCTTTGCCCATTTCTTGTTTTTTCTCTTAGCTCTGCGCTTCGCTTTGTTCTGTGATTTGAGTTGTCCGTGTCGTCCCATCAGAAGTCGCCATTGGCATCAGCGCGCGAAACACTGTGTAACGCGACTTAGAATCGCATTCGATGATGCCCCCATGGTCCCCGATGATCTTGGCGACCAGGGCAAGGCCGAGGCCGGTTCCGGATTGTTTTGTGGTAACAAACGGATCGAACAGGTGCTGGAGCAGGTCGGCGGGCACGCCGCTGCCATTGTCTTCGACGGCGATCTCAAGTGGCAGGCTGACGCGGGCTTGACTGCCTGGGACGGACAGCCTGACACCCGGACGAAAAGCCGTCGAGAGAGTTATCTGGCCGTCTTTTCTTGAATCGCCGATTGCTTCGGCTGCGTTCTTAATCAAGTTCAGAAAAACCTGAACTAGTTTGTCGCGGCTCCCGGGTACAGGTGGGAGCGAGGGATCATAGTTTTCGACGATCTTGATGCTGCTGGCGAAACCAGTTGAGGCAACCTGCTTCACATGGTCGAGCACGTCGTGAATGTTGACCGGCTCGCGCTGCAGCGGCCGTTCGTCCCCGAAAATCTCCATTCGGTCAACGAGGTTGCAAATACGGTCCGACTCCGAGCAAATCAGCTGCGTCAGCGTACGGTCAGTCTCGTTAGACTCGCCTTCAAGCAGCTGCGCCGCACCTCGAATGCCTGAGAGCGGATTCTTGATCTCATGCGCCAGCACCGCCGCAAGCCCAGATACGGAGCGCGCGGCACCGCGATGGGTCAATTGGCGTTCAATCATTTGGGCCATGCTGCGCTGTTGGATCATGACCATGACCGAGTTTTTTCCGACCTGAACGGGACCGCCATAAAGGTCGACGAGCTTCGTGGAGTCGAAGCGGAACGAACTAAGTTCGACACCATATTCGTTGACTGTGGTTCCATTCCGCTGGACCTGCTCGACGAGCGCGATGAGCGGGCATCCAAAAGCGACCACGTCTGGCAGGCTATGGCGGCAAAAGACACTGGAGCTCATCTGGAAGAAGTCCTCTGCCGCCGAATTCACGTATTCGATGGCGAGGCCCTTGCCCACGACCAGGAGCGGATGCGGGAGCGCTTCCACAAGCGCTTCACACGCCAAACCCCTAGCGTTTCGTGTCGCCCCTTGCGTTTTGGCTGAGAGCGTCAATGTCTATATCCTCGCGGCCTCATTCCAGTGGCCGACAGCTAGTGCGCAAAAGATGAGCACAAATGTCTCATGAACTAATATTGGGCAAGATACGTGTGTTTTGGTACGGGGGCAATAATCGATATGCCGCAGTGCAACAATGTTACGAATCAGCCACTCAGGCCTCTTAGTGCACAGGCCTGTGCTGTCAAACGGGGAGACTGCGTGTGACTGTGGTGGCGCTGATCGTGGCGGCTGGACGTGGGGCGCGCGCATCCACAGACGAAAGTCAGCCGAAGCAGTATTGCGACCTCGGCGGGGCGCCGATGCTATCTCGGACGCTCGCCGTCTTTGCGGCACATACCCGCGTCGGGAATATTTTAGTGGTCATTCATCCCGACGATTTAGCGCTCTATCGCGAAGCCAGCGCCCCTTTTGCCGATAAGATCTTGCCGGCGGTCCCGGGTGGCGCGCGCCGCCAGGACAGTGTCCGCATGGGCCTTGAGGCGCTCGCCGAGGGCTCGCCCGAAAAAGTTCTGATCCACGACGCTGCACGTCCCTTTGTCGATGAGGCGCTCGTGTCCAGGGTGATCGATGCACTCGATGCGAGCCCCGGCGCCCTGCCCTGTCTGCCCGTCACCGATACGCTAAAGCGCGGAGAAGAGGGTCACGTGACGGGTACCGTTGCCCGAGCGGGGCTTTATCGCGCGCAGACTCCGCAAGGCTTCGACTTCGAGAGTATTCTCGCGGCACATCGGGCGGCAGCGCGGGATTCGACACTTGAGTTCACGGACGATACGTCAGTTGCCGAATGGTTCGGGATAGAAGTGGCGATCGTCGAGGGTTCCGAAAACAATCGCAAACTAACTACGGCGGAGGACCTGATGATCGCCGATCGTATGATGCGGCAGAGTGCGGCTCCTGTAGGAACCATACGGGTCGGTTCTGGGTACGACGTGCACAGGCTGGGCCCTGGCGACTCCGTTATGCTGTGTGGTGTGCGGATTCCGCACACACGCGCGCTGATGGGGCACAGCGACGCGGATGTGGGTCTGCATGCACTCACAGACGCTTTGCTGGGAACGATTGCCGACGGCGATATCGGTGCGCACTTTCCTCCGTCTGATGCGCGTTGGCGTGGCGCTAATTCCGACCTGTTCCTGAAGGACGCAGGCGATCGCATCGCCGGGCTTGGTGGCAAGATCGTGCATGCCGATATCACGCTAGTTTGCGAGACGCCGAAGATCGGGCCGCATCGCGACGCGATGCGAGGTTCTATTGCAGACATTCTTGGTCTTGGCATGACGCAAGTTAGCGTGAAGGCCACAACAAATGAGCAGCTTGGCTTTATCGGCCGTGAGGAGGGCATCGCCGCCATGGCAACGGCCACCGTTCTGCTGCCGTGAGCGCTGCACCCTCATATGAGGCGCTAACGGTTCTTGCGTCCGAGATCCTTGATGCAGCGCGCGGCCGAGGTGACGCGATCGCTACGGCGGAGTCTTGCACCGGTGGCCTGGTCTCGACGGCACTCACGTCCGTTCCAGGTTCCTCTGACGTATTCGACCGCGGATTCATCACGTACACCAACACGGCGAAATCCCAGATGCTTCACGTGCCCTCCTGGTTGATCGAGAAACACGGCGCCGTGAGTGAAGAGGTTGCCCGCGCCATGGCTGGTGGAGCCTTGATCCACAGCAACGCAACTATCGCTGTGGCCATAACGGGCATAGCAGGACCCGGTGGCGGTACTATCGACAAGCCTGTCGGACTCGTTCACTTCGCGGCCGGGCGACGCGAGTTGCCAATGCAACATCAGCGTATCGAGTTTGGAGATATCGGCCGGGACGAAGTTCGGCGGTGCAGCGCCGAACATGCCTTACGAATGCTAGGCGCCCTCGCCTAACGCGAGCTCGAGCGTGCGTGCGCGGTGTTCTGCACGCCATAGACCTCGTCTGCGCGCTCCTCAAATGCGTTCGTGAACTTGCGGACCGCCTTGTCGAATAGGCTGCCGACTAAGCGTTCAAATAGGCGCGAGCGAAACTTATAGGCGATGTAAAAATCGATCTCGGAACTATCCGTGCCGTGAGGTTCGAACGTCCAACGGTTCTCCAAGTGTTCGAATGGCCCGTCCACATATTCGACGAGGATCATGCGATAGGAAGGATCCAGGGTCACACGGCTTGTAAACCGCTCGCGGATCATTCTGTAACCGACCTCCATATCCGCTGTCAGGACTTCCCGATCTCCGACCGCCTCGCGACGTACGATACGAAGCGCCTCGCACAACGGCAGAAAGTTGGGATAATCCTCCACGTTCGCTACCAACGCATACATATCGTCAGCCCCATGGGCGACACGGTGTCGAGTTTCGAAGGTCTGCATGCTGAGTTGTTTACTTAGCCGCCAAGGCCTGTAAGCCTTGCCGTTTTCAGGCGCTCGAAGTCCTCGGCCGCGTGATAGGACGAGCGGGTCAGCGGCGCCGAGGCGACGAGCAGAAAGCCCTTCGCTTGGCCAATTCGCTTGTAGTCGGCGAACCGCTCGGGCGTGACGAAGCGATCGATGGCTGCGTGTTTACGCGTCGGCTGAAGGTACTGGCCGATTGTCAAAAAGTCGACTTCCGCCGCGCGCAGATCGTCCATCACGCTCTCGACCTCACCATCCGTTTCACCAAGCCCGACCATTATTCCAGATTTCGTAAAGACAGCGGGGTCACGTTGCTTGGCGTCTTTCAACAAAGAAATTGAGTGTGCGAAATCTGCTCCGGGACGAATACGCCGGTAGAGCGATGGAACGGTTTCAATGTTGTGATTAAAGACATCGGGACGGGCTTCGAGCACGACCGCAAGCGCGCCCTCCTTGCGCATGAAGTCGGGCGTCAGGACCTCAATCGTTGTCTGCGGGGCCGCCTCGCGGATTTCTAGTATCGTCCGAGCGAAATGTATGGCTCCACCGTCGGGAAGATCATCGCGATCCACTGATGTAACCACGATATGGGCAAGCTCAAGCTCGGCTATGGCGTCCGCGGTACGTTTGGGTTCGTCCGGATCGAGGTGGGCGGGCTTGCCCGTTGCGACGTTGCAGAACGCGCAGGCCCTTGTGCAGATATCGCCCATGATCATGACGGTCGCATGCCGTTTCGACCAGCACTCACCAATATTGGGACAGGCGGCCTCCTCGCAGACCGTGTGCAAACCGTGGCGCTTGATTATGCCGCGAGTGCCGTCGAAGGCGTGAGCACCAGGTGCCTTCACCCGGATCCATGCCGGCTTCCGCATCAAAGGCGTATCCGGAAGCCGCGCCTTCTCGGGATGGCGAGGCCGCGCCTTCGGTGTGTCGACTGTATTCAGCAGTGTGACCATGAATGAACGCGCAAAGCGTACCTAGTTGCTAAGCTTTCGCCAGAGCCAAATCACGATCACTGCGCCGACAGACGCAACGATCAGATTGCCGAGCCAACCGTAGAACTCAACGCCCACGACTCTCGCGAGCGTGCCGCCGAGAAACGAACCGGCAATGCCAACAAGGAAGTTGGTTAGGAGGCCATGGTCCGATGCGGTGATCTTCTCGGCGATATAACCGGCCAAAACGCCGATGATGATCATGCCGATGAAGCCAACGCCTGGCATCGAGAACAAACCGTGAGCTTCCATACGTTTCCACCTTTGCGAGGCCGGGGCGCGCTGACCCTACCGCATCCTCTGCCAAAGCCAAATACACAGGATAGCGCCAGCTGTGGCGATGATCACTTGGCCGATGATGTTCGTGGCGCCAAGGCCAACAAAGCCACCAAGAGAGCCGCCGACCACCGCACCGACAACGCCAATCAACAGATTGGTAAGAAGGTCGTTTTTGCGCCCCATGACATACGAGGCGAGAACTCCAGCAATGAGGCCGACCACAAGGAAGATGATTAGCGACATTCTAGGTCTCCTATAGATGCTCTTTTGGTAGTTGGACGAGCATCGAAACGCCGTGCAACGCCCCTCTTTTCTTCCGAACGATCAGCTATGTAATGCTCTTCCATATGCATCCAGAACCGACTCGTGCATCATCTCCGATAAGCTCGGATGGGGAAAGATCGTGGCCATTAGTTCTGCTTCGGTGGTCTCAAGCGTCTTGCCGATTGCGAAGCCTTGAATCAACTCCGTGACCTCCGCACCGATCATGTGGGCACCGAGCAAAGCACCGGTTTCGGCGTCAAACACGGTCTTGATGAGCCCGTCGGTCTCACCAAGCGCGATGGCTTTCCCATTGGCGGAATAGGGATATCGGCCAATCTTGAGCGCATAGCCTCTGTCCCGCGCCTCAGCTTCTGTAAGTCCTAGGCTCGCAATCTGCGGGGTACAATATGTGCAGCCGGGCACATTGGTCGACTTCAGCGGATGAACGCCGTCGACGCCGGCGATCTTCTCCACACAGAGGACGCCTTCGTGCATGGCTTTGTGCGCAAGCCACGGAGGGCCTGCGACGTCGCCGATTGCGTAGATCCCAGGGACGGTCGTGCGGCACCATTCATCGATAACAATATGACCGCGATCGACATTTACGCCGAGCGCTTCGAGTCCGAGCCCCTCCACGTTGCCTGTAATCCCGACCGCGAGAATCACCCGTTCGACAGCGACCTCGGTAATTTCGCCATCACTCCTGCGAAGCCATGCCAGGACGCCGCCAGGGTCGACTCTGCTGAGCCGTGCCACGGTTGTCCCTGTATGGATTGCGATACCTTGTTTGGCGAATGCCATATGGGCCAGTTTGGAGATTTCCTCGTCTTCGACGGGCAAAATCCGCGCTTGGACTTCAACGACCGTCACGTCGACACCGAGCGCACGATAGAAACTCGCGAACTCGATCCCAATGGGGCCGGAGCCGATCACCAGAATAGACTTCGGCAGATGAGCCGGAACCATCGCCTCCTTATAGGTCCAGATGCGCGTGCCATCGGGTTCCAAGCCAGGCAAGCTTCTCGCGCGCGCGCCAGTCGCGACGATGATGTGTTTTGCCGAAATGGACGGGAGAATCACGCCGTCGTTCGTTGTGAGAGCCACCCGGCCCGGGCTTTCAAGCTTCCCTTGAGCGTCGAACACCACGATCTTGTTTTTCTTCATTAGAAACGCAACACCGCGGGAAAGCTTATCCGCCACGTTGCGGCTCCGCTGAATGAGGCGCTCGAAATCGATACCAATGCCGTCGACGCGCAAACCGAATGCTTCTGCTTCTTTGACTTGGCGATAGAGCTCGGAGGCCCGAAGGAGCGCTTTCGTCGGTATGCAGCCCCAATTCAGGCAGATGCCGCCGAGGTGCTCACGTTCCACCACCGCCGTGCGCATGCCAAGTTGCCCGGCACGGATCGCAGCGACATAGCCGCCCGGCCCGCCACCAATCACGACAAGATCGAATTCCGTGCCCGAGGTCACGACGAGGTCCTCTTTGTCAAAGATCGCGTCATCAAGAGCCAGTCACCAGTTTGCAGATATGCCTCCGGGAGGATTGCAGGCTCTTGCGCAACGACTTGATAGCCACATCGTGAGTACAGTCGTGTTGCGCCAGCATTCCAACTCCCGACTATAATGCTGCTTGCTGCGGCACCCGCTTCGCGTGTCCGGTCACCGGCGATTTCAAGAAGCCTAGCGCCAATACCCTGGCCTCGGTATTCGGGGAAGGTCGCAATTACATTGACGTACCACGTGCCGGGCGCCTTGGCTTCAAGACGCACCAATGGCCGAAACGGCTCGGGCATGTCATCGAGGCCTGTGAGGTCATATGGGTCGTCTAACAGATACCCTATCAGGCAAGCGGCGATCTCATCGCCGGCCAACGCGACCGTCGTGTGGCGGTAGGAGAAGCCCCCCTCCTCCCGGCGGGCTCTCTCACGTCCGACTTCCAGCGCCGAGCGGCCCGGTTCGGCCATCTCAAGCCACAGGCGGTTCGGTACGCCTTCGCCTGCAATGTCCATCAAGACTGTCAGCGTGGCGGTGTCGGCAAGCGATGCAGGGCGTATTGTTGGATCCACTTTCTTTTTCGAGCTCACGTCAGCGGCCTCGTCATCAGGACCCACTCCCCTGAATATGGAAAGCCCTCGGGAAGCGTTACCGGCTCCCGCGCGGTAGGACGATAGCCGCACCGGGCATAGAGCCGCGCCGCCCCCTCGTTCCAGCTGCCGACAACGAGCGTGCTCGAAGGTGCGCCGACTTCCCTCGCCTTCGTCGCCACATGCTCAAGCATTTGTCGACCCAGGCCCTGGCCGCGGAACTCGGGAAAATTTTCAATCACGTCCACATACCATGTGCCGACGGCACGAACTGCGAGACGTGCGACCGGGCGAAAGATGGCCGGCTTCTCTTCAACGCGAGATAGGTCGTAGAGGTCTTCCGGCAAGCCGCCAATGATGCCCCCGGCAATCTCTGTCCCCATCATTACGATTGTAGCATTCCGGAAGGAGTCCTCGCCGTCGTCGCTTCGCACCAATTGGCGGCCGACTTCGACAGCTGAGTGTCCTGGGCCCGCCTTATCGAGCCAGATACGATTGGCCAGTCCATTGCCGGCGATATCAATGAGGATCGCCAGATCAGCCGCATCCCCGAGTGTCGCCGGGCGGAATGTGGGTGCGAGCGCCATGGCTAACTCAGGTCGGCTCCATCCCTAGACAAGCATCGTCACAGGATCTTCGAGGTAGGCTCTGAAGGCGGCGAGCAGTTCCGCGCCCAGCGCCCCATCAATGACCCGGTGATCGCACGACAACGTCGCCCCCATCATTGTGGCGATCTTGACCGCGTCATCTTTGACGATAGGCTTCTTCTCGGCGCGCCCCACGGCAAGGATCGAACTATGCGGCGGGTTGATGACTGCGTCGAAGCTATCAATGCCGTACATCCCAAGATTTGAGATTGATGTTGTGCCGCCTTGATACTCGTGCGGTGCGAGACGCTTAGAACGAGCCCGGCTCGCCAGATCGCGCATTTCGTTCGAAATCTCCGAGAGACTCTTCAGCTCCGCGTCGCGAATGACCGGCGTATGGAGGCCACCGCCTTCTAGTGCCACGGCCACGGCAATGTCGGATGGACGATTGCGCAATATGCCTTCTTCCGTCCAGATCGCGTTCGCGGCCGGCACGGTCTGCAGAGCCATTGCCATTGCCTTGATGATGAAGTCGTTCACGGACAGTTTGAACGCACGCGGCCCTTCTTGTGGCGCCATACCGTTTAGGCGTTCCCGTGCTTCCAGCAGCGCATCGAGTTGGCACTCGATGTTCAGATAGAAGTGCGGAATTGTTTGCTTCGCCAGCGTGAGCCGCTCGGCGATGAAGCGCCGCATTGTATCGTGCGGCACCACTTCGTACCGGCCTGGCTCGTAGAGCGCGAGGATCTGTTTATCTGGCAGGCCCTGCGCGATAGTGCGTTCTGGCGGCGCTGGAGTTGCGTGCATCAGCTCACCCATGACAGGCGCCTCAGGCGGGGGCGCTGCCGCTTCGGGTTCCGATTGTCGCGTTTGGGCCAGGGCTTTTTCGACGTCGGCCAGAACGATCCGGCCATGCGGTCCTGAGCCTGTTAGGGCTGTGAGATCAATATTGTGCTCGCGGGCGACGCGCCGCGCGAGAGGCGAAGCGAACAAACGCCCCAAACCGTTCGGCCCGTCATGCGCATTGGCCAGGATTTGCTCAGCGATCCGGTCCATGACTTGCTCTGGCGAGCTATCCTGTGAATCCTCGTGATCGTGCGGGACGCCCATGATCAAAGCCCCTTCTCAATCCACCAGGCCTCGCTTTGATAAGAGGCAGGCAGCGTATCGAGTTCCTCGTCGAGCACCCCGACCTCGTGACCGAGGATCTTCTCGGCCTCGTCAAAGAAGGCGTCGCGTACCGACGCTGGCAGCGGTTTTCCGCTCCATGGATCGAAGCGCAGCGTAGTCATCGATGGACCGCCATCGAAAACCGGCATGCCGAACTCGCGAAAGACGGGTGAGTAAATCACGGGCTCCTGTGGATCGCATGCGGCCCAAAGAAGATCCGGAAAGTCATTGAACAATATCGACTTTCTTGGATCCAGGTCGAACACTTCTCGAACTTCCGCGATATGCTCCACGAGGATCGCGAAGACGCCCCCCCAAATCTCATCCCAGCCGTCCTCGTCCCGGTCATAGTTCTGAAAAGGCTGGCACGCAGCCCGATTGGCCTCGATTTCCGTGTCCATTTCCTCGTCTGTCATCCAGAAGTCCGTCATGCGGCAGTCTCCCGGTAGCAGACCGATTTGGCCGCGCTGACGACAAGGTCCACGGACGGGAGCGCCAGTTTTTCAAGGTTGGCGGCATAAGGCATAGGGACGTCCGCGCCGGTTATCTTCAGCGGCGGTGCATCGAGGTAGTCGAAGGCGTGGGCCGTAACGTATGCACAAAGCTCACTACCGATGGAGCAGACGGGCCAACCTTCCTCGATGGTGACGATGCGGTTGGTCTTGCGAACAGAGGTCAGCACTGTGTCCATATCAAGCGGACGCAAGGTGCGAAGGTCGATGACCTCAGCGTCGATGCCCTCCTCGGCCAAGCGCTCAGCCGCATCGATCGTGTACGCCAACCCGCGCGAATAGGAGACGAGGGTTACGTCGTGACCGGGGCGTGCAATTCGTGCTTTGCCGATCGGCAGAACGAAATCATCGAGCATGGGGACCGGGAAACTTTGGCCATAGAGGATCTCGTTCTCGAGAAACACCACAGGAGTGTTCTCACGGATCGCGGCTTTCAAGAGGCCCTTCGCATCCGCGGCACTATAGGGAGCTATCACCTTTAACCCAGGGACTTGTGCGTATATTGCCGAGAAGTCCTGGCTATGCTGTGCAGCGACACGGGCGGCCGCTCCGTTCGGCCCACGAAATACGATCGGGCAATGCATTTGGCCGCCCGACATGTAAAGCGTCTTGGCGGCTGAGTTGATGATGTGGTCGATCGCCTGCAATGCGAAGTTCCACGTCATGAACTCGACAATGGGCCGTAGGCCTGCGAAGGCCGCACCAACGCCGACGCCGGCGAAACCATATTCCGTAATCGGCGTATCGATCACGCGGCGGGCGCCAAACTCGTCCAGGAGTCCTTGTGTAACCTTGTAGGCACCCTGGTACTCTGCCACTTCTTCCCCGATGACAAAGACGTCGCCATTGCGGCGCATCTCCTCAGCCATGGCATCGCGCAGCGCTTCGCGCATGGTCAGGTCCTGAGTTTCTGTGCCTGGAGGGACTTCGGGCGCAGGCGCGGGTTCGGCCGGTGCGGCCTGCGGCCCCGCTGGGGCAGCCTCAACTTCCGGTTCGACTTCTCCCAGCGCTGGCGACGGTTCTACGGCGCTTGTCGGCGTAGCGGTTTCCGCGGGCTCGAAAGTTGACGGCGGCTGAACGATCGTGGGGCCACCTTCCGCGAGCGCCTCATCGTCCTCCAGTTGCAAAACCGCGATAGGCTGGTTGACGGGAACGTGCTCGGTGCCTTCGGCCACAAGGATCGTCTGAATGACCCCATCCTCGATGGCTTCCACTTCCATGGTCGCCTTGTCCGTTTCTATTTCGGCGATGACGTCGCCGGTTTGGACCTTGTCTCCGGCGCGAACATGCCATTTGGCCAGAGTGCCCTCCTCCATCGTGGGCGAAAGGGCAGGCATCAGAATATCAGTGGGCATCGCCTCACCCCTTAGTCGCTACAACGTCTGTCCAAAGCTCGCTTGAAGCGGGTTCCGGCTCGTCCTGGGCGAATTGCGCAGCCTCGTTGACAGTTTCTCTCACTTCTTTGTCGATTGCCTTTAGCTCGTCTTCCGCATGGCCGAGGTCGACCAGTCGCTTGTGGGCGAGTTCTATCGGATCGTGGTGCTGGCGCATGTCCTGCACCTCCTCGCGCGTCCGATACTTGGCGGGATCGGACATGGAATGACCGCGATAACGATATGTCAGCATTTCGAGGATCATCGGCCCTTGTCCGCTACGAACATGGGCAAGTGCCTCTTCACCAGCGGCTTTCACCGCCGCAACGTCCATACCGTCTACCTCACGTCCGGGAACACCAAACGCCCGCCCGCGATTGTGCAGCTCCGTTGCCTGCGCGGAGGCGCGTTCTACGGCGGTGCCCATGGCGTAGTGATTGTTTTCGATGATGAAGAGCACAGGGAGCTTCCACAACGCGGCCATATTGAAGCTCTCATAGACCTGGCCCTGATTTGCGGCGCCTTCACCGAAGAAGGTGAGACAAACGTTGTCGTTGCCGCGGTATTTATTTGCGAAGGCAA
Source organism: Methyloceanibacter sp. (assembly GCF_058506495.1). Taxonomy (NCBI): domain Bacteria; kingdom Pseudomonadati; phylum Pseudomonadota; class Alphaproteobacteria; order Hyphomicrobiales; family Hyphomicrobiaceae; genus Methyloceanibacter; species Methyloceanibacter sp. Next base: position 15,354 of record NZ_JBZMXT010000036.1, read on the forward strand.
GCCCGGCGCCGAGCGGCGCCGGCGTGCCGACTATGCCATGCCCGCCATAGAATCCCTTCTCGACGGAGAACATGTGCATGGATCCGCCTTTACCTTTGGAGTAGCCGCTCCGCCTGCCCGTTAGCTCCGCCATGACGCCCTTTGGGTCCATGCCGAGAACGATCATGTGCCCGTGATCCCGGTAAGACGTGATCACCTGATCGCCCTCGCGCTTGGCCATCATCATGCCGGTCACCACGGCTTCTTGACCAATATAGAGATGGCAAAAGCCGCCGATGTAGCCCATGCCGTAGAGCTGACCGGCCTTCTCCTCAAACCGCCGAACGCGCAGCATGTTCCGGTAAGCTGTCAGGAGCTCTTGTGGGGTAAGATCCGGGCGGGCGGAAAAGATCGGCTGTTCGGGGCTGTCGGAGGGCCTCTGGTCAACCGAGAAATTGGCTGCTCCAGGCGTTAGGCTTGGGCTGGTCAATCAAGGCCTCCTTACGACTCACACCGTGTTCGCCAGCGAAACTAGCACGAGTCCAAAGTCAGCCAAAAGACACGGACGGCGCGACAAAACGCGGTTTCAAGAGGGATTTCAGCGTTTGATGAGCGGTCCGGTGGGGTCCGGGGGTCGCCTGTTCATCATCACGAGATCGCTCGGATGGGCGAGGTTCAGAATGGCTCGTGCGCGCTCGTCCAGCATGTCGGGGTCGAGGCTATCAGGCTTCAAAAGTGCCACGTCCCGTTCGATGCGCAGCCGAACCTCTCGCAGTCCCTCGAGCTCGCCCTCCAGCACAGCCGCACGGCGCTGCAGATCGGTCTTAGCCGCCAATCCGTGATCGCCGTTTTGCAGATGAAAGCCGAAGTAGCCGCCCGCCCCCAGAGCAAGAAGCGGGAATATGAGCGCCCTGAACCGCATAGTCCCTCCCCACGCAGCGAATCACAAACATCGATGCGCAGCCGTTAAGGTGCGGTTACCGCGAGGCCGCTTTTATCCTTTGAGGATCGCTTTTCCTGCGTAGCGCGCTCTCGGGCCCAGGTCCTCCTCGATGCGAATGAGCTGGTTGTACTTGGCAACGCGGTCCGACCGCGCCAACGAGCCTGTCTTTATCTGTCCGCAATTTGTCGCCACCGCCAGATCCGCAATCGTGGCGTCCTCGGTCTCACCAGACCGATGAGACATAACAGCCGCGTAACCCGCATCCATGGCCATGTTTACGGCGTCAAGGGTTTCCGTGAGCGTTCCGATCTGGTTCACCTTCACAAGAATGGCGTTGGCGATGCTCTTGTCGATGCCCTTTTTCAGGCGTGTAACGTTCGTGACGAACAGGTCATCGCCGACCAATTGCACGCGATCGCCAATGGCTTCCGTGAGCGAGCGCCAACCGTCCCAATCGTCCTCGGACATGCCGTCCTCAATTGAGAAGATCGGATAGCTGTTGACGAGCTCCGTATAGTAGGCGGCCATCTCATCGGCCGTCAGGCTGCGTTTTTCGCCTGCAAGCTCGTAGCGACCGTCCTTGAAGAACTCCGTCGCCGCGACGTCCAATGCCAAATAAACGTCCTCACCCGGGCTGAACCCCGCGGTCTCGATTGCGCCCATCACGAAGTCGAGGGCGGCGCGCGTCGACTCCAAGTTCGGGGCGAAACCACCCTCGTCGCCAACGGCTGTACTGTGCCCGGCACTTTTGAGTGCTGCGGCCAGCGCATGAAAGATCTCAGCGCCAGTCCTAACAGCTTCCGACAGATTGGCAGCGCCGACGGGCATGACCATGAATTCTTGAAAGTCGATGGGGTTGTTCGCGTGGGCGCCGCCGTTGACGATGTTCATCATGGGCACAGGCAACAAGGTTGCATCCTCGCCGCCTAAGTAGGCATAGAGCGGCATCTCCTGCGAATGTGCAGCGGCCTTGGCGGAGGCAAGAGAAACGCCCAGAATGGCGTTGGCGCCGAGCCGCTTCTTGTTCTCCGTGCCGTCGAGATCGCGTAACAGCTGATCGAGACCGCGCTGATCTTCGGCATCGAACCCATTAAGCGCTTTTCGTATTTCGCCATTGATCGCATCGACGGCCTTCTTGACACCCTTGCCACGATAGCGTGCACCGCCGTCGCGCAACTCGTGGGCTTCATGGGCGCCGGTCGATGCTCCAGACGGAACCGCCGCCCGGCCATGATGACCGCTTTCAAGGACAACATCGACTTCGACCGTCGGGTTGCCGCGGCTATCAAGGATTTCTCTGCCGACAATGTTGGCGATGGTTGCCATGTGGGTCTCCCCCAGTAACTTGCATGATGTTTTTCAGGCCGTCATAGCCTAGGCGGAGGGGAACGTGAAGGCGTATATGTGAGAGAAAGGCCTTGCCGTAACTTAGGCCATCCGGAGACGCTTCATGCCATCATCCTCCGCAGACAAGCCGGCCGGCGCACTGGTCTTGTTCTCCGGCGGTCAGGATTCTACGACCTGCCTGGCGTATGCCTTGGAGCGCTATGGGCGCGTGGAGACGGTCGGTTTCAACTACGGTCAGCGACACGCCGTAGAGTTGGAGTGCCGGCAGCGAGTCCTTGCGGCGATCCCTCAACGTTTTCCGGCCTGGTCCGAGCGGTTGGGCGCGGATCATATGATCGACTTGTCGACCTTTGGCGCCATTGGAGAGACTGCGCTGACGTCCGAAACCGAGATCGTCATGACGGGCTCCGGCCTGCCGTCGACATTCGTGCCTGGCCGGAACCTCGCTTTCTTTGTTTACGCGGCCGCGGTCGGGCATCGCCGAGGGTTAAACGTTCTGGTTGGCGGCATGTGCGAAACCGACTACTCCGGCTACCCAGACTGCCGCCATGAAACGCTTCAGGCACTGCAAAGCGCCATTCGCCTCGGAACGGAGATTCCTTTCTCCATCGAGACACCTCTTATGCGGCTCTCGAAGGCAGCTTCTTGGGCCCTTGCGGACGAACTCGGGGGTAAAGCCTTGATCGACCTAATTCGCGAAGAGACGCACACGTGTTATCTGGGCGATCACGTCACCAAGCACGCGTGGGGTTATGGCTGCGGGAGATGCCCCGCCTGCGAGCTGCGCGCCAAAGGGTACGAAGAGTGGCGCGCGAGCTGAGAGGCTATCTGCCTCCGGCTTGTCATCCCGGATTTATTCCGGGATTTGTTAGGGAGGCGCGGCAGGAAGGCCCGACTCATGATCGCCGCGCCTAGCTAGAGCGGTTGCACCGTGGGCCGGACAACAACCTCATTGATGTCGATGTCGTCAGGCTGGCCGATCGCATAGGCGGCTGCCTCCGCAATCGCCTCGGCAGGAACTGCCATCGCACGCAGGCCATCGACCATCTTCGCGGTCTCATCGTGGGTGATCGCGTCGGCGAGTTCCGACTCCGTTGCGCCGGGCGAGATAATCGTCATCCGGAGATTGTTATGTTCCTGGCGGAAGCCCTCGGAAAGGGCGTGTACGGCGAATTTGGTGGCGCAGTAGACCGCGCCGGTGGGGATCACTTTGTGGCCGGCGATAGAGGATATATTGATCACGTGCCCGAAGCCCTGGCGGTTCATGATAGGAAGGGCTGCGGCGATCCCATAGAGCACGCCCTTGATGTTGACATCGATCATCTGATCCCACTCGTCGACTTTCAGCGCGGCGAGTGGCGAAAGCGGCATGACGCCGGCGTTGTTGATGAGGACGTCCAGTTTGCCGGCGGTGCCCTCGGCAAACTGGAGAAAGGTGTCGACATCCTGCCGGTCCGTTACATCGACCGTCCGTGACGCTGCCGTGCCGCCACCGGCGCGGATCTCCTCGACGATCTTCTCTAGCTTCTCCGCGCGCCGCGCCCCGAGAACGACCCGCGCGCCCAGCTTAGCTAAGTGCCGGGCAGTGGCTTCGCCAATTCCGCTACTCGCGCCCGTGATCGCGACAACCTTCCCTTCGATATTCGGCATTGTCTGAAGTCCTCTCCACTTGCGCCTAGCCGAAAGCGATGGTTCAGCTGGTCGGGTTTGCCTCGCCGCGTTTGTCCTGCCCGAATGTGGTGTAGCTGTGTTTTACGAGGGTAGAGCAATCAATCTTCGTAATGCCCAATTCGGCTGCTTCACCCTGCCCTCCAACGCAAGAATCCTGTGCTATACGTTGCGGTCTACGTTCGGGCCCAGGCACGCGCTATGTGAGGATCAGAGTAAAAGAATGATTCAAGACAAACGCCTGAAAGTTGCAAAGGCGCTTGGTCTGTTGTTAGCGGGCCCTTTCGTTGCTAGCGCGGTTCTCGCGACCGCTCACATCTTCGAGTTCGAGATCGCCGCCGCAGAAGCGGCGGAGGCGGCCGAACGCGCGTCACATCGGTTCGTGCGCATCGCCCAAGCTGAGACGGGCGAGGCCGATGGAGAAGCGTCAACGGAATTGCCGATAGAACCTCCAGCCGATCCGGTCGCTGAAGGCGAAGCTGAGGCGAAGGATGCCGCCGAGACCGAGGTCGTGGTCGAGGAAGAAGAGGAGAAGTGCTGCAAAAAAGGCGATCGCACGCCTCCGTTCAAGCTCCTTGCCGAAACAGCCCCGGGCGAACTGAACAATCCTTATGATTGGCGAGAATTAGCAGCCGAGAACGAAAAGGATCCCGACTATCTGGTGAAACAGTTCCGTGCGCCGGGCTGTGGTCAGTGTCACGGCGCAAACGGCGGCGGCAAGTTTTGCCCGACCCTGAACAAAGGAGTCTGGTCCTGGGGCAATACCGACGATGTGTTGTTTCGCCTGATCGCTCTTGGGTCCGTGGAACTAGAGAAACAGGGCTGGACGCGTTACCAGCAGGGCGAGATCAAAGCGCCGATGCCCGAGATGGGCCAAGTCGTGAAGACCTCCGATCAACTTTGGAGAATTGTCTCGTATATAAGGTCGATCAATCCTGGCGCGAACCCGCCCGAGAAGGTCCTGCCTGGAAAGTACACGCCGCCCATCCAAGTAGCACCGCCCGGGGAAGCAGCGCCGGCTGAATAGAGACCCTCACGTCAAGGTCCCGTTCTGGCCTTGATGCCGGAAGACGAAAGATGCGACCGGGCACCCAGGTAATGCGTGTTGATTCGTATATGCTTGCGTCCCTTGCCTCAACGCTCATAGGAACCCACTTACCCGCCCATGTACGCGGTAAAGGAGATCTACTACACGCTCCAGGGCGAAGGGATGCAGGCCGGTCGGCCGGCGGTATTCTGCCGCTTTGCCGGTTGCAATCTGTGGTCTGGGCGTGAGGCCGACCGCGCGGAGGCCCTTTGTAACTTATGCGATACGGATTTTGTAGGAACGGACGGTCCGGGCGGCGGGCAATTCGAAATGGCCCAAGATCTCGTTATGGCCTGCCGGTCTGTGTGGCGTGGAAACGCTGGACTGCCCCGCTTCGTCGTCCTCACAGGCGGTGAGCCAATGCTGCAAGTCGATGAAGCCCTCGTGGCGGCATTGCACGACGAAGGCTTCGAGATCGCAATTGAGACGAATGGCAGCCTTCCTGTGCCGGAACAGATCGATTGGATTTGCGTCAGTCCGAAGCCGGGCGTGACGTTGCAGCAGCGGTCCGGAGACGAACTGAAACTCGTATACCCGCAAGCCGAAATCGGGCCTGAGGAGGTCCTCGGCCTCGGCTTTACCCATTTCCTGCTGCAGCCCCTCGACGACCGCGCGGGCGGAACGTCGAATCTACAAGCCGCGATCGAATACTGCCTCAAAAACCCCAGATGGCGCCTCAGCCTGCAGACCCATAAAATTCTGGGATTGCCATGAGAACTCCCCGCGCGTCCTGGCTGTGGCGTACAGCCTCTGGTCGGCACACGAAAAATCCCGTAAACAGCGCCAATGCGAATTTATAAAGAGTTCTTCTTCGAGGCAGCACACTTCCTGCCGTCGGCGGATCCCAGCCATCCCAATGCACGCGTGCACGGGCACTCCTTCCGCGCGCGCATCACGGTGGACGGGCAACCCGATGAAGACACCGGCATTATTATCCACTTCGGTGAGTTGGAGGCCGCCATCCAAGAGGCTCGGGACGCGCTGGACCATCGCATGCTGAATGAGATTGAGGGGCTATCGGCGCCGACCTTGGAGCGTATCACGATGTGGCTCTGGGACCGGCTTCACAATCGCCTGCCCGGGCTGGTCGAGATTGTCGTAGCCCGCGACTCTTGCCATGAGGGCTGCGTCTATCATGGCCCACCAATGCGGCTTGCAGCCGAGTAGCCGATGGCGAAGCGCTCAACCAAAAAGGCTGCGAAGAGCCCAGCCAGAAAGATGGCCGAGGCCGCAGAGAGCGCCTCCAAAAAACAATCCCCTAAGCAGAAGGGTCTAAAGCAGCTTGGCAAGCCCACGGCCCTACCCGCCTCGCCCGATGAGGCGTTACTCGAGCGAGTTCCGAACCCCCATCTCGGGACGGCATACGTGGCGCGCTTTACTGCGCCGGAGTTTACCTGCCTGTGTCCTGTGACAGGCCAGCCCGACTTTGCGCATTTCGTTCTGGATTACGCACCTGGCGATTGGTTGGTTGAATCCAAGTCGTTCAAGCTATTCCTGGGTAGCTTCCGGAACACGGCTGCATTCCACGAAGACACCACGCTGAAGATCGGCAAGGCGATCGTTGATTTGCTTGCGCCGACTTGGCTCCGCATCGGCGGCTACTGGTTCCCGCGCGGCGGAATTCCCATCGACGTCTTCTGGCAGCATGGTACCGAGCCGGAGGGCACATGGATCCCCGACCAGGGCGTCGCGCCCTATCGTGGACGCGGCTGATCCCGGCAAAGGTTCGCAAGCGATGGTCGATCTCATCATTACTAACGGCGACGCCGCCGGAGAACTCCTGCGCCGCACCCTGCGAGGCGCTGAGGTCCTGCCCTGGCGGGATATGCTTTATGAGGGCCCGGTGCCGCTCACAGAGACGCGCGAAGAGCTGACTGAGGCTCGGGTGGCCTATCTTTCAGGGGTGGGCGCGGGCGCGGAGGAGGCTCTCCAGTTCGATTTCTCCGCTCGGTTCAAGGGTCTGAGCATTAGTGCGAATTTTGATCGTGTTATCTTATGGTTTGAGCACGACCTTTACGATCAGCTTCAACTCCTGCAGGTCCTCGACTGGTTTGCCGATCATCCACGCGAGCCTGAAACGCTCCTTCTGGTCCAGACCGACGATTACATTGGCCGTCAAGAACCGGACGCGATCGCAGAGCAAGCGGACGCGGCGCGGCCAGTTTCGGATGCGCAGCTTGATCTTGCGGTTCGGGCCTGGGCCGCGTTTCGTCAGCCGACGCCGGAAGCCTGGGCGCAGCTTTTGAAAGAGGACCTCTCGGCGTTGCCCTTTCTGAGGGGCAGTGTTCTGCGGATGCTCGAGGCGCTTCCAGGGCCGGATGGCCTGACACGAACGGAACGACAGATACTCGCGTGCCTGCACGCAAGGTCCGGGCTCACGTCGGTTGCTCTCTTCGGTGCAGTACAGAAGATGGAAGACGCCGAGTTCATGGGTGACTGGAGCTTCTGGCGGGTCCTTGATGGGTTGGCTCTTGGAACCGCGCCCCTTGTTGCGGGGCTCGACGGCGCTCCCTTCCAAGTTGAGGACAAGGCGCGCATGGAAGCTTATGTAAGGAGCCAGCCGGCCCTGACCACGCTGGGCAACCAGGTCGTCACAGGGCAGACCGATTTAGCGGAACATCGTCCGATAGACCGTTGGTGGGGCGGCGCGCATCTCACGAATGCGCAATTGTGGCGCTGGGACCCGGAAACAGAGCATCTGATCGCACCGGTTTAGCGCGTTGATACCGGCTCCCTCAGAAAACTAAAGCATCGCCTTTGCCAACCGATCAAAGGCCAGCAGTTCTCCCAATAGCGTATCAAGCTCAC
>NZ_JBZMXT010000037.1:0-22924 GCF_058506495.1 Methyloceanibacter sp.
GACAGGATCGGCGATTGGCCGGGTGCTGTGCCCGACGATCCAAAGGGCTTACCCTCGGGCGAGCGCAAGATCACCAACGTCGTGCTCATGGGCATGGGCGAACCGCTCTACAACTTCGACAATGTGCGCGATGCCTGCGCCATTGCCGCCGATGGCGAAGGTCTTTCGATCTCGAAGCGGCGTATCACCCTATCCACGTCTGGCATTGTGCCCGAGATCCCACGTTGGGGCGAAGAAGCCGGCACGATGCTGGCGATTTCGCTTCACGCAGTCCGCGATGAGCTGCGAGACGAGTTGGTGCCGATCAACCGAAAATGGCCGATCGCCGAGCTCTTGGATGCGTGCCGGGCGTATCCCGGCCTTTCGAATGCGAAACGCATTACCTTCGAGTACGTGATGCTAAAGGGTGTAAACGACTCCATCTCCGACGCTAAGGCGCTCGTTCGCCTGCTCAAGAAGATCCCTGCGAAGATCAACCTGATTCCCTTCAATCCATGGCCGGGCACCGCGTATGAGTGTTCGGACTGGGAGCAAATCGAGAAGTTCGCCGAGGTCGTGAACCGCGCGGGCTATGCGAGCCCTGTGCGCAGCCCGCGTGGCCGAGACATCATGGCCGCCTGCGGTCAGCTCAAAAGCGCGAGCCTAAAACAGCGAGCAAGCGAGCGGCTCAGCGAAGCGCAAGCATAGGAGCCACAACGCGCGCTTAAGCCTTCGCCCACGCGATCGCCGCTTCCAAACGGTCATTGCCCCAGAAAAGTTCCTCGCCAACCGTGAAGGAGGGCGCGCCGAAAATGCCACGCGCCTTGGCATCAGCCGTTTGGGCGAACAGCGCCTCCTTATTGGCGGGACTAGTGGCGGCCTCGAAGGCGGGGTCCGGATCGACGCTACATTGCTCCAGAATGTCGCGCAGCGTCTCATCATCGGCGATGTCGCGTTGCTCGGCATAATTCGCCATGAAGACCCCACGCGTGAAGTCCGGCGTCCAGCCCGCCGTCACGCCCACAAGCGCGAGCCGCGCAGCCTTCAGCCCGTTCTGCGGAAAACGTACCGGTGGCAGTGCTAGAGGTAGACCTTCGTCGTCGCAGACGCGTGCAAGGTCGCGCCACATATATTGCCCCTTGGCGGCGTAGATATTGAACGGCGAGTCGTTCCAGCCGAGCTCCTTGAAGATTGGTCCGAGCAGGAAGGGCCGCCAGCGGACCGCAACACCCGCTTTCGCCGCAGCCTGCGTAATGCGCATCGCGCTCACGTAGGAATAGGTGCTGGCAAACTCGTACCAAAAATCAATGGTGCGCATGATGGGACTCCAGCGCGGCAAGGCATCTTCTATAATCCCACCGGAGATCATCGTCACGATGACCGGGGTACCGAACATCTTATGATTGGATCTTTTGTTTGGCGCGGGGTTGTTGTTGTCGCGTCGTTCTTTGTCGCGGTCGGCGTTGCGCTCGCTGTGCTACTCGCACTCGGTGCCGCATGGATGGGCGACGAGCTGCGCGCGATTGCAATCGAAGATCCGCAGTTCCGAGCGTTCGTGCTTGATGACCCGGTTCTCCGGGATCCAGCCGTCCAGCGAGGCGTGGCCAAGGCGTTTGGCGCCGTGGTGTTTTTCGGAACCGCCGGGCCCGCTCTGACCGCGCTGCCGGCATTTGCAGCCGCCGTCGCAGGACAGGTCCTGCATATCCGTTCTTGGATGTACTATGTCCTCGCAGGAGGAGCCACGCTCGCCGCACTTCCTCTGTTGGTCAGCACTGAGGCTTACGGCCCTGCTGTAGACGTGCCCTCTTTGTCCGAGGGCCAGTCCATAACGATCTTCGCCACGGCCGGCTTTGCCGGCGGCCTCAGTTACTGGCTTCTGGCAGGTCGCGGAGCCTAACCTTCGTCCGCGCCTTTTCGTGGGCGATGGCCACGAGCCACGGCTCGGGCTTGAAAAGGGTCACCGTCTCTCGCCATGACCGCTTGCTTTGTCCGCGACGATGGCGCCATGCAAAACCCAGTTCGCGAAGCAGGGACGCGCGCGAGGGCGTCTTCGCTTGGGCGTCGGCGGTAGTGTCTTTCGTCATCAACGCACTCCTTCGGCCCCCCGAAGAATCAACGTAAGCATAGTGTCCAAAGTTCCGGCCGATTTCGCAACAATCATAAAACGTCATGCAAAAAGCCCGGTTTACGAGACCTGGAGGAGGTTGTTGGCATTGTGCGCGGGCTGCGCCATAAAGCGTTGATTTTCGACACAAGACCCCGGCCAACGCGACCGTTTGCATCGGCAGGGGCCCTTTATCTTGAGGAAACGCCTGTGGCGCGACGCTGGTTGCTCGCAACTCTGGTTTTGGGTCTGGTCGTTGGTTTGATCTTCGCGATCTTCCCTGGCCTGGACCTTTGGGCAGCCTCGCTCTTCTACGATTCTGAATCTGGCAAGTTCCCCATGTCTCGCAGCGAGGACTGGGAAACCGTCCGGAACCTGGCCTATTGGGTGCCCTATCTCTTGGTTGCGCCGTCCGTATTCGTGCTCGTCCGAAAGCTCGTCTTTCCCCGCACGAAGATGATTATCGCGCCATCCATCGCGCTCTTCCTTGTTGGCTCATTCATTGCCGGGCCTGGCGTGGTGAGCAATCTCATACTGAAGGAAAACTGGGGCCGTCCGCGGCCCATCCAGGTCGAACAGTTTGGCGGAAAGGCCGACTTCGAGCCCTGGTGGCGGCCTGGAGGCGCCTGCCAGCGCAACTGCTCCTTCGTTTCTGGAGAGGGAAGCCTGGCTTTCTGGACCGTGGCGCCCGCGATGTTGGCCCCTCCCGCGGCTCGGCCCTTCACCATGGGCGCGGCCGTGCTCTACGGGATTTCTGTCGGCGGTTTGCGGGTTGGCTTTGGCCGACACTTCCTGAGCGACGTCCTCTTCGCCGGCATCGTCACCATTGGCGTGGTCCTCTTGTTCTATTATTTGCTCTTGGCCCCTGGCCGGCGCAACGACGCAAAGCTTGAGGCGCGGCTCGATAGTATCGCGTTCGGCCTTCATCGCGGCATTGCGGCGCTTCTCGCTGGCATTGGCACCGTAATGGCGCGCATCGGCGCCGGCTTGCGCCATTCGGGACAAACGCTACAAAGGCGCTCCCATCCCGACGAAACGTCTGGCGCCCCCTAGCGAGGCCCACTTGCGCGGACGCCTCTCGCGCCTATAGTCCCGGCCAACCTTGCATTGGCGCCATCGACGCGCTGTTCCAGGACTTTGGAATGACTGAGATCAAAAAGGTCGTACTCGCCTACTCCGGCGGCCTCGACACATCCATCATCCTGAAATGGCTTCAGGAGACCTACGGCTGCGAAGTCGTGACATTCACCGCCGACCTCGGCCAAGGCGAAGAGCTGGAGCCAGCGCGAAAGAAGGCAGAGATGCTCGGCGTCAAACAAATCTTCGTCGAAGATCTGCGCGAAGAGTTTGTACGGGACTATGTATTCCCGATGTTCCGGGCAAACGCGCTCTATGAAGGCGTCTATCTGCTGGGGACTTCCATCGCACGGCCACTGATCGCAAAACGGCAGATCGAGATTGCCAAGGAGACCGACGCCGACGCTGTTTGTCACGGCGCGACCGGCAAGGGCAATGACCAGGTTCGCTTCGAACTCGGTTACTATGCGCTCAACCCGGACATCAAAGTTATCGCCCCCTGGCGGGATTGGCAGTTTCGGTCAAGATCCGACCTCATCGCATTCGCCGAGAAGCATCAGATTCCCGTGGCGAAGGACAAGCGGGGCGAGGCGCCTTTCTCCGTCGACGCCAATCTGCTGCACTCGTCCTCGGAAGGCAAAGTGCTCGAAGATCCAAATGTCGAGCCGCCGCCTTACGTCTTCCAACGCACTGTCGCGCCTGAAGATGCGCCGGACGAGCCGACCGTCATCACAATCGGATTCGAGCACGGCGATCCTGTCTCGATCAACGGCACGCGGATGTCGCCTGCAGCGCTTCTCACAAAGCTAAACGAGCTTGGCCACGACAATGGCATCGGGCGCGTCGACCTCGTGGAAAACCGATTCGTCGGCATGAAGTCGCGCGGCATCTACGAGACGCCGGGCGGCACGATCCTGCTCGCGGCTCACCGGGCCATCGAATCGCTGACCCTGGACCGCGAGGCCATGCACCTGAAAGACCAGCTCATGCCGCGCTACGCGGAGTTGGTCTATTACGGGTTCTGGTTCGCACCCGAGCGCGAGATGCTCCAGGCCCTCATTGACAAGAGCCAGGAACATGTGGAGGGCGAGGTGACGCTGAAGCTCTATAAGGGCAACGTCATCGTCGTCGGACGCAAGAGCGAGAACTCTCTGTACTCGGACGAGATCGTCACGTTCGAGGACGACCAGGGCGCCTACGACCAAAAGGACGCAGAGGGCTTCATCAAGCTCAATGCTCTGCGCTTAAGGACACTGCGGAAACTGCGTGGTTGAAGCCTGACGTGGCGCGTGGGAAAGACGGGTCATCGGCTCCAGCATTGCGATTGGCGGCAATATCCCTATATTGCACCGCAACAAGCGCCCGCAGTAGACGCTATAGCCGCCTGCCCGAAAGACCTATCCAAACATGACGCTACGGAACATTGCCATTATCGCGCATGTCGACCATGGCAAGACCACCCTCGTTGATCGCCTGCTCCAACAGTCCGGTGCTGTTCGGACCAATCAGCGTGTCGACGAGCGCGCCATGGATTCAAACGACCTCGAGAAAGAACGCGGGATCACAATCCTGGCCAAGGCGACCTCGATCGTTTGGGAAGGGACGCGCATTAATGTTGTCGATACGCCCGGCCACGCGGATTTCGGGGGCGAGGTGGAACGCATTCTGAATATGGTCGATGGGGCGCTTGTCCTGGTCGATGCGGCGGAGGGCCCCCTTCCTCAGACAAAGTTCGTTGTGTCCAAGGCACTCAAGATGGGCCTCAAGCCCATCGTCGTGATCAACAAGGTCGACCGCCCCGATTCTCGGCCCGACGATGTCTTGAATGAGATTTTCGATCTGTTTGCCGCACTCGATGCCAACGACGAGCAGCTCGACTTCCCCGTGCTCTACGGCTCCGCGAAAGAGGGCTGGATGGCCGAGAGCCCAGAGGGTCCGAAGGACCAAGGGATGACGCCACTCTTTGAGCTGGTGCTGAGCCATGTTGCGGCACCAGCGGTCGAAGACGGTCCGTTCCAGATGCTCGGAACGATCCTTGAAGCCAACCCGTATCTTGGCCGCATCGTGACGGGCCGTATCACGGCCGGAACCGTCAAGCCCAACGAAATGGTCAAGGTCCTCGATCACGAAGGCAACCTTGTCGAGCAGGGCCGGGTGTCCAAGGTGCTTGCTTTTCGCGGTCTCGAGCGCGCCTCGTTGGAAGAAGCGACAGCCGGCGACATCGTATCTATCGCAGGCCTACCGAACGCTACCGTCGCCCACACGATCTGCGCACTGGAGATCAATTCTGCATTGCCGGCCCAACCGATCGACCCGCCGACATTGTCCATGACGTTTCGGGTCAATGACTCGCCGCTCGCGGGCACCGAGGGATCTAGGGTCACCGGCCGCATGATCCGGGATCGGCTTCTACAGGAGGCCGAAGGCAATGTTGCGCTGAAGGTCGCCGAGTCCGACGAGAAGGACTCGATGGTCGTCGCTGGCCGCGGCGAGCTTCAGCTCGGCATTCTGATCGAGACGATGCGCAGGGAAGGCTTCGAACTCTCCGTATCGCGTCCCCGGGTGCTTCTAACCCGCGATGAAGCAGGGCAGCTGCTAGAGCCTATCGAGGAAGTCGTCATCGATCTCGACGAGGAACACCAGGGAGCCGTTGTTCAAAAGCTATCTGAGCGAAAGGCAGACTTGATCGAGATGAAGCCATCCGGCGGTGGCCGCGTGCGTCTCGTGTTCCATGCGCCGACGCGCGGCCTGATCGGGTATCAAAGCGAGCTTCTCACCGACACGCGCGGCACCGGCATCATAAACCGCCTGTTCCACGGCTATGCGCCGTACAAGGGACCCATTCAGGGACGCCGCAATGGCGTTCTTGTATCCACCGACCAGGGTGAGGCCGTGGCGTACGCGTTGTGGAATCTTGAGGACCGAGGGCCCATGATGATCGAGCCGGGGGCACGGGTCTATCAGGGGATGATCGTCGGCGAACATACGCGCGGCAACGACCTTGATGTGAATGTCCTAAAGGGCAAGAAGCTCACCAACATTCGTACCACGTCAAAGGACGAAGCAGTGCGATTGACACCGCCTATGCGAATGGTCCTGGAAAAAGCGTTGTCTTACATCCAAGACGACGAACTGGTCGAGGTCACGCCTGAGTCGATACGCCTCCGCAAACGCCATCTAGATCCAAATGATCGCAAGAAGGCTGAGCGGCTCCGCGATGCGGAGAACGCGGCCTGAATATGCGGTTCCACTCGTTTCACGTCTGGCATCGCCGATCTGACCATAGGATAAATTCAACGCGCCCTTTGCCCAGTCCGCACAAACTAGTCTAGGCTCTGCCTATGTCCGTCGATGTGGCTCAGGTGAGGCCGGCACGGCCAAAGGATGCAGACGCACTTGCTGCTGCTTACGAAGAGGCGTGGCGAGGAGCTTATCAGGGCATCATTCCGCATCTCGATTTGGAACGGATGATTGCACGCCGTGGGGCTGTCTGGTGGGAGCGCGTGCTGCGACGTCGAGCATCCCTTCTCGTTCTCGACTTTGGCGGCCAAGTAGCCGGTTATGTCACGTTCGGACGCTGTCGTATTGGGCGTGGCCCGTATCGGGGCGAGATCTTCGAACTTTACCTCTGCCCCACCTATCAGGGCCTAGGGCTCGGAACCAAACTCTTCGACGGTGCGCGGCAGAAGCTGCGCGAATGGCGCCTCCATGGCCTGTTGGTCTGGGCACTCGCAGACAACGAAGCTGCTTGCGACTTTTACATACGTCTCGGCGGCAGACCGATCGCCGAAGGCGCCGAAAGTTTCAGTGGCACCACGTTGCGCAAAATTGCCTTCGTCTGGCGTTGATGAAGTCACATCCACGGCGGCGGAGTTGCGGATCGCAAACGCGGTATACCCTGCAGCCCGAATGTTGACGTAAGTTCCCAGGGACGTCACCAGACTTGTGGCAAGCAGCCTGTCGTCTTACAACGGCACCGCACAATTTTTGCCGTCTTCGGTGAAAGGACGATGGCAGAACGAGCGAATCGGGGGCGCCTGCACGATGAGTGACATGAGAATTGCGGTGCTTGGCGCTGCAGGACGCATGGGGCAGGCCTTGACCCAAGCCTTGCTCGCGACGCCCGGCTGTGAGATCGCGGGAGGCCTCGAGGCGGCCGGCTCACCCGCGATTGGCCGTGACCTCGGAGAGATCGCGGGTCTCGACCCCATTGGGGTTCAAGTCACTGATGACCCTCATGCGTTGTTTGCCCATGTCGAGGGCGTTCTCGACTTCACCCTTCCCCACGCGACGACGGAATTGGTGGCGCTATCGGCACAATCGCGCATTGTTCATGTCATCGGTACGACCGGCTTCACGGAAGACCAGCTCGCCAAGATCGACGCCGCCGCCCGTCATGCCACAATCGTGAAGGCCGGCAATATGAGCATGGGCGTTAATCTCATGGCGGCGCTGACAGAGCGTGTCGCCACGATTCTGGGACCTGAGTTCGATATCGAGATCCTCGAGATGCACCATCGCCACAAGCGCGACGCGCCGTCCGGCACCTCACTCATGCTGGGCGAGGCGGCGGCGAAAGGACGGGCGGTCGCATTGGCCGACAAGGCCGTACGGACACGCGACGGCGACACAGGCCCGCGCACCGAAGGCGATATCGGCTTTGCCGCGCTGAGGGGCGGCGATGTGGTGGGCGAGCACAGCGTGATCTTCGCCGGCCCTGCGGAGCGATTCCAACTGACCCACATTGCGTCTGACCGCGGAATCTTCGCCCGTGGCGCCGTTCGCGCGGCCCTGTGGGCGAGAGGACGGGGGCCCGGGTTGTACTCAATGTTGGACGTTCTTGGATTGTGAACCTGAAAGGAGTGAGCTTGTGGGCCGCGATTTCACTGTGATGCGGGAGCCAACTAGACGCAGCGGCCCAAAAGTCACCCCATTAGGTGGCCATATGGACCATGGCCGTTTTCCAAGCGAATCTGTAGTTTGAGTGATGGAGAGGCCAAAAATGGCATCGGGGGACCAATTGAGCGGAAAATGACAGGGCGTCATTCAGGGGACATGCTTCAAAAAACCAGCGATAGACCAGAGGATACGGATAATGTTCTTGTTTTGGTCCGACATGGCCAAAGCGAGTGGAACCGTTTGAACATGTTCACGGGCTGGAAGGACGTCGGCCTCAGCGAAGAAGGCGTCGCGGAGGCTCATCGGGCCGGTGGGCGGCTCAAGGAAGAGGGTCTGGTCTTTGACAGTGCCTTCGCCTCAACGCTGAAACGGGCGCACAACACTCTCGATATCATCCTTGGCGAGGTTGGACAGGGCAAACTGCCAATCATCAAGGCCGCGGCACTTAACGAACGCGATTACGGCGATCTTGTCGGGATCAACAAAGAAGAGGCGCGGAAGCGCTTTGGCGCTGAGAAAGTACAAATCTGGCAGCGCTCCTACGATGTCGCTCCGCCAGGCGGCGAATCGCTGAAAGACACAGCGGCTCGGGTCTGTCCCTTCTTTGATCGATGGATTGTTCCCGAGCTTCAGTCAGGCAAAAACGTTATCGTGGTCGCACATGGCAATTCGCTGCGTTCGTTGATTATGGAACTCGACAAGCTCACGCCGGAAGAAGTCCAGCACTACTCGTTGGCGACGGCCACACCCGTCATCTATCGAGTGCAAGCGGACGGCACTCTCGCCGAAAAACGCAGTCTCGCCGCCTAGGCTAAGCGTGCACCTCTCCGGCA
Source organism: Methyloceanibacter sp. (assembly GCF_058506495.1). Lineage (NCBI taxonomy): Bacteria > Pseudomonadati > Pseudomonadota > Alphaproteobacteria > Hyphomicrobiales > Hyphomicrobiaceae > Methyloceanibacter > Methyloceanibacter sp. Next base: position 8,893 of record NZ_JBZMXT010000037.1, read on the forward strand.
ACCGTGGGTGATCGAGCCTCGCGCAAGGCTTCCTTCAAGGCGTCAGCAAAGTCTTCACGTTCGGGATCTGTCAAGAAGGCCCCGAAGACGAGACGCTTCCCGTGGCTGGCAAGGGAGAGCTCCGACGACAGCCCGACCCGCTCATTAACCTGCACGCGGACCCAATACGGATTGAACCGCCAAGACTGTTTTTTGCCGTCAGGCGCAACACGAGTCACGGTGAGTGCTTCGTCGGTCAATGCCACGGTCTCATAGACCCTCAAGGCGCGAAAATTGATCCGAAACGCGACATAGACGAGAAGCACGTCCAGCCCCATGAAACCGAGGACGGGCCACGCCCCCATCATGAAAAACATGAGGCCGGTCCCGAACGAAATGACGCAGACGGCGGACATGAAAATCAGAAAGCCGCGCGGCCCCAATGATCGGTGCGGGGTCAGGACCGCGCGAAAGCACGGCTCCGGGGCATCAAGCCCTTGCGGCAGGGTCGGGGTCTCTGTCATAGCGTGGTCGCTAGTACAGCCGGGAAAGGTGACAAAACGCAAGTGGCCGACAGAGCAAAATCCAGTGATCCGCCGAAACGGCGAAGAGCGCGCCGGGCCTCCCGCTCGAAGCTAACCCGCGAGCAGATCGAGGAAATGTTTGCGCGATTCCAAGCGCTCGATCCTGAACCACAGACCGAGTTGAAATTTCGCGATCCCTTTACGCTCCTTGTTGCCGTGGTCCTTTCCGCCCAAGCCACTGACACGTCCGTGAACCAAGTGACGCCCGCCCTTTTCGCGGCCGCCGACACGCCAGAGAAAATGGCCTCTCTCGACGAGGAAGAGGTCAGCAAGCGGATTAAATCGATCGGTCTTTTCCGAAGCAAAGCCAAGAACGTCGTTGCGCTGTCGCGTAAAATCGTCGCCGAATACGACGGCTTGGTCCCAGACTGCCGCGAGGATCTGGAGGGGCTGCCCGGCGTGGGACGCAAGACGGCGAATGTAGTTCTGAATGTCGCATTCGGTCAGCCGACGATTGCAATCGACACACACATCTTTCGTGTCTCGAATCGGACCGGGCTAGCGCCCGGCAAGACGCCTCTGGAAGTCGAAGAGACATTGGAACGGGTCATACCCGACCAATACAAGCTCCATGCCCACCATTGGCTGATCCTGCACGGACGCTACATCTGCAAGGCTCGAAAGCCTGAATGTTGGCGTTGCCATGTAAGCGACATGTGCGCATTCAACGAAAAGGTCGCCGCGCCAACCTAAGCACGCATCGAGCCGAGAGGTGGTAAGAAGAATCCCTCAAAGGCTTGACGGACGGCGCCAAGCATGACGTTGTCCTCCCCTCTGGCGGCTGGGAACGCTGATGGAGTCGAAAGCTACAACACCAACAAGTGCGCCTAACTGAGAGATCTAATCGGGGGGCCTTACGAGATCATGGCTGAGAAGACACTCGACGTCGTTGGCATCGGAAATGCCATTGTGGACATCATCGCTCGTTGCGACGACGGGTTTCTCACCAAGCGAAATCTGGATAAGGGCTTCATGCGGCTGATTGCCTCTTCCGAGGCCGCCGAGCTTTACGAAGAAATGGGACCGGCTACGGAGCGGTCGGGGGGATCTGTCGCTAACTCAATTGCAGGACTTGCCGCTCTCGGCGCAACGTGCGGCTTCATTGGCCGAGTCGCCGCCGATCAGTTTGGTGGAATCTTCCGACACGATATCCGCTCTTTGGGAGTCGCGTACGACACAGAGCCGGCTGTCGACGGCGCACCGACTGCGCGTTGTCTGATTCTAGTAACGCCGGATGGCGAGCGCACGATGAACACATTTCTCGGCGCGAGCGTGGATCTCTCCGACTCCGATATCGATGCTGAACTCATCGGCGCCGCCAAGTTCGTGTACTTGGAGGGCTACCTGTTCGATAAGGACGCTGCGAAGTCTGCCTTCCGGGCCGCAGCCGAGCTCGCCAAGCAGGCTGGCGCAAAGGTGGTATTGTCGCTGTCGGACCCCTTCTGTGTGGACCGGCATCGAGAGGATTTTCGGGAACTCGTGAAGAACGGCGCAGACATCGTTTTCGCCAACGAGAAGGAAATTACGTCTCTCTACGAAACCAATACATTTCTGGAAGCGGCGGATGCCGCCCTTCAAGACTGCGAGATGGCTGTGCTCACCCGATCCGAGGATGGGTCGCTGATAGTCGGGGGCGGCGAAACAACTGAGGTACCCGCAGAGCCCGTCCCTCAGGTCGTTGATGCTACAGGGGCCGGTGATCTTTACGCGGCAGGCTTCCTGTTCGGTCTATCGCGCCGGATGCCGATTGCCGATTGCGGACGGCTCGGCAGCATTGCCGCCGCAGAAGCGATCTCGCATATCGGCGCGCGCCCCCAGACGGATCTGGTGCAGCTTGCCAGGGCACGTGGGATCTCGATCTAGCGCTGTAACTTTCAGAGTTTTCGCAACGCCACGCTCTCCACACGGTGGCCTTCACCTTTACGAAGAATGAGATCCGCTCGCTGACGTGTGGGGAGAATGTTCTCGTTCAGATTGACGAGATTGATCGTCCGCCAGAGGGATAAAGCCACGGCGCGCGCCTCACCCTCTGAAAGTGTCGCGTAGCGATGGAAATAGGCGGCTGGGTCACGGAAGGCCGTTTGGCGCAAACGCAGGAAGCGCTCCACATACCATCGCTCCACAAGGTCTTCGGCCGCGTCGATATAGATCGAGAAATCGAAGAAGTCGGAGACGAACGGGATCGCTTCGCCGTCCCTCGGAAGAACTGCTGGCTGGAGCACGTTGAGTCCCTCGACAATGACGATATCGGGATGTTCGACGGCGAGGGTCTGGCCCTGCAATACATCGTAGACAACGTGCGAATAAACAGGGGCCTCGACACGGGCCTTGCCCGATTTCACATCGGCAAGGAAATTCAGTAGCGCCGGCAGATTGTAGCTCTCGGGGAAGCCCTTGCGGGTCATCAAGTCACGGCTTTCAAGTTCGGCGTTCCTAAACAAAAAACCGTCAGTTGGCACAAGCGCTACATTCGGATGGCTTGGCCAGCGGGCGAGCAGAGCTTGAAGCACGCGCGCAGAGGTGCTCTTGCCCGCAGCGACGCTACCGGCGAGCCCAATAACGAACGGGACCTTGATCTCTCCTTTGCGTAAGAACTCTTCGGTGGCGCCGTACAAGCCTTGCGAGGCTTCGACGTAAAGATTCAGCAGCCGGCTCAGGGGCAAGTAGACATCAACCACTTCCTCGGTCAACACGCGCTCGGTTACGCCCGAAAGGTTTTCGATATCCGCTTCGTCAAGCGTTAGCGGTGTATCCTCGCGCAGGCGCGCCCACTCTTCGCGGGAATATGTCGTGTAGGGGGAAAAGCCAATGCCAGGACTACTGTTCATCTTGAAGTGCCCGGTGACTGGTTAGCGCGCCGGTCGTCTTTGACGCTCCAAGCCCGAGGTCCCCATACGCTCTTCGAGCACCTCGCAAACCTCGTCGAGACCAATGTCGCGGGACTCTAGCAGCACAAGGAAGTGATAAAGCAGGTCCGCGCTCTCAGAGAGAAGCGCCGCCCTGTCTTGCGCTGTTGCGGCAATCGCGACCTCAACCCCCTCTTCGCCTACCTTCTTGGCCGACTTGATCGGATCATCGAGAAGCTGGCGCGTGTAGGACTTTTCGGCCGCCTCGGTACGCCGATCGCGGATCGTAGCGGCAAGTCTATCTAATGCATCCTTGCTCATGCTGTGGCTCATACACCTTGGTGCTGCCTCTGGGAATAGCCGCAAAGGCTCTATGTCGAAGCTTCAAGAATCCAACCTCACAGGAAGACCCGCATTGGCCATGAAGCGCTTGGCTGCGCCAACTGAATGTTCCCCAAAGTGGAAGATCGATGCAGCCAGCACGGCCGACGCGTGTCCGTCGCGGACGCCATCCACAAAATGCTGAAGATTGCCGACACCACCCGAGGCGATAACAGGCACGGAAACCGCGTCCGCGATCGTCCGTGTGAGCACATTATCGAATCCGGCCCGCGTGCCGTCACGGTCCATGGACGTAAGCAAAATCTCTCCTGCACCGAGCGAAACGACCTCTTCCGCATAGCCGACAGCGTCGATACCCGTCGGTTCGCGCCCGCCATGTGTGAAGATCTCGAAGCGAGGGGCCTTACCGTTTGCGCCAACGCGCTTGGCGTCGATGGCCACGACAATGCATTGTGCTCCGAATTTCTCAGCCGCACGGCGCACAAGTTGACGATCGCGAACCGCAGCGGTGTTGATCGACACCTTGTCGGCTCCAGCTTCCAGAAGAGCGCGCACATCCTCTGTCGACCGCACGCCGCCGCCAACAGTCAGTGGCATGAAACAGCGTTCCGCCGTTCGGCTGACAATATCGAGAATCGTGCCGCGCTTCTCGTGGCTCGCCGTGATATCAAGGAAGCAGAGTTCGTCCGCACCGGCCTCGTCGTAAGCCGCCGCAGCCTCCACGGGATCGCCCGCATCAACAAGGTCGACAAAGTTGACGCCCTTGACGACACGGCCGTCCTTCACATCAAGACAGGGAATGACGCGGATCTTCAGCATAGATCAATACTGTCCCGTCACGCCGTGGTGCCCATATTTTGCCGCGATAACGCCGAGCGCTTCGGCAGCATCGAGCCGGCCGTCATAAAGTGCGCGCCCCGCAATCGCGCCATCGAGCTTCGCAAAAACCGGTTCCACCAGGCGCTTGATGTCGTCGATGGAGGCAAGTCCGCCGCTGGCGATCACAGGTACAGAGACGGCATTGGCCAATTCCAAAGTGGCATCCAGATTGAGGCCTTCGAGGACTCCGTCTCGGGCAATGTCCGTGTGAATAATGACAGCAACGCCTGCATCCTCGAAGCGACGACCCAAATCGATCGCACGCATCTCCGACGTTTCCGCCCAGCCCTCGATAGCTACCTTGCCGTCACGGGCATCAATCCCAACTGCGATACAGCCGGGGAAGTCACGAGCTGCCTCGCGCACAAGATCGGGATCGCGCACAGCGGCCGTCCCGAGAATGACGCGGTCGATGCCTTTTTCGAGCCACATGGCAATCGTGTCGATGTCCCGTATCCCGCCCCCAAGCTGCATGGGCAAGTGAGTGGCCTCGAAGATCGCCTCGACCGCTGGTCCGTTCACAGGCTTCCCCTCGAACGCACCATTGAGATCGACCACATGGAGCCATTCGAAGCCTTGATCTTCGAATGTCTTGGCCTGCGCCGCCGGATCGCTATTGAACACGGTGGCATGGTCCATCTCGCCCTGGCGGAGACGCACGCATTGTCCGTCCTTCAGATCGATGGCGGGAAAGAGAATCATGAGCAATATCTCGCTATGGCTTCCATTTGAGGAAATTGGCGATCAAGGCCAGTCCCAGTTTTTGGCTCTTCTCGGGGTGGAACTGGCTACCAGCCACGTTGTCCCGCGCCAGGAAGGCCGTCACCGTCCCGCCGTAGTCGGTTGTCGCGACACGGTCGTTCATTGCCGCCGGCACGAAGTGATACGAGTGCACGAAATAAGCATGGAGCCCGTCGCGGCCCGATGGAATACCCTCAAACAACGCATGGTCGCGGTGGAGCGTGAGCGTGTTCCAGCCCATATGCGGTATCTTGAGCGCGGCATCATCGGGCTCGATGGCACGGACTTCGCCGCCGATCCAGTCGAGACCAGGCGTGACTCCATGCTCCAGACCCCGGCTCGCCATCAGCTGAAGTCCCACACAGATTCCGAGAAACGGCACGCCCCGCTCGGTGACGGCTTCGGTCATTGCCTCAATCATGCCCGGCACCGCGGCAAGCCCCGCCTTGCAGTCTGCGAACGCGCCGACGCCCGGCAACACGACGCGGTTTGCACTCAGAACATCCTCCGGCTCCGACGTGACTTTGATCTCAAGCGGTACACCCTGCTCGCCCGCAGCCCGCTCGAAAGCCTTCGCGGCGGAATGAAGATTCCCGGAGCCGTAATCGATGATGGCAACGTGCATGGCTATAGCTAGCTCCGCGGAAAGGAGCCAATGACTTCGTCACCGCGCGCGGGGCGCGTTGGCACGATTCCAGCGCCTCTCTGCGTCGGCATAGCAACTGCCGGAATCGGTGCAGAGGGCTTCTCCTGCTCGGGCAGCCAGCGTGAGAAGAATCGGGTCTCGGCCTCGACCAGGTCACGGCCCCATGCGGTGCCGGCGAATCTGAAGCCCCTTCGTCGCAAAGCCCAGCCACGCAGATCATTGGCCTCAAGTGCGAAAAGGACCGTCAAGCAGAGTGAGGCCCAACCGGCGATCTCTCGCGCGGCCGGACCGGATCCAAAGATCACCGGTAGCGACATGAAGATGACCAGAAAAACCAACAGCTCTAGCCACATGCGATGATAGATCAGCCAAAGGATCGGAACGAAGAGCGCGAGCCAGGCGATCCCGTCCTTGACGAACGCGACCTTGCCCGTCCGGGCCTCAAGATCGGCGGCGTCGGCAGGCTCATAAACGGAATAGACAGTCACGGTTCGCTACGCTCAACTTTAATCGGGCCATGGCCCGACCTTCCGGCTAACCAGGAGATCACAATTGGCCCTTGGTCGAGGGCACGCGTCCACTTTGCCGCGGGTCGTCTGCCACAGCCTGGCGCAAAGCCCTTGCAAGTGCCTTATAGCAGGTCTCCGCCACGTGGTGATTGTTCTCACCGTATAGTGTTTCAACGTGCAGCGTGATGCCGGCATTCTGCGCAAAAGCCTGGAACCACTCCCGAAACAATTCCGTGTCCATCTCGCCGATCTTGGAACGGCTGAAGTCCACCCTCCATATTAAGAACGGCCGCCCGGACACATCGAGTGCGACACGGGTTAGCGTCTCATCCATGGGCAGGTAGCACGAGCCGTAACGCGTGATTCCAGCTTTGTCGCCCAAGGCTTTCGCAAACGCCTGGCCAAGCACGATGCCTGCGTCTTCAGTGGTGTGGTGCTGATCGACATGAAGGTCGCCGTCGGCCTTTAAGATAATGTCGAACAGCCCGTGGCGCGCCAGTTGCTCTAGCATGTGGTCAAGAAAGCCAACACCCGTCGCGATATCGTAAGCGCCAGTCCCGTCGAGATTGACGGTCGCAGTAATGTTCGTTTCCTTGGTGCGGCGATCAATCGTCGCGGTGCGGGCCGCAGGGCTTCCAGCGGCATCCGCCGATTTGCTTAGCTTTTGCATGTCTGACAGCCTAACCCAGAGGCCCTTAGCAATTCGCTTCTATCACGAGTGCGCTTATACGCCCCGTCATGCAGGCATGCTATGGGCGACCGTCAAATTTGAGGGAAATCCGTTAATGCGCCGCCTGTTTCTACTGATTCTGATCCTGCTGGCCGTCTACGTCGCCTACCCCTATTGGACCCTGCATCGGCTTGAGCAGGCGCTGCTGTCCAACAATGCGGAGGCGCTTAAGAGGATCGTCGATTTTCCAGCCATCGGAGCCAGCATGAAGGATAAGGTCGACGGCAGGCTCTTGGAGAAATCCGACCAACTCGGCGAAAAACGCCCTGTTCTCGGCGATATCGGCACGGCACTGACGAACATTCTCGGACCGTCGGTCATTGGCGGTACGGTCGATAGCTTGGTGACGCCTGAAGCTCTCCTCAGCAATCCAACCGTTCTGGAACACCGGGAAAAGAACGAAGGCTTCGGCGACTATATGACCTACGCCTTCTTCTCCGGGCCAACGACGTTCAGGATCGACATGAAGGACCCCAACGAGGCCGATGCGCCCACGACAGGCGCCACCATGACCTTGGATGGCGCGCGCTGGCGCGTGACCAACGTGACCTTGCCCCCTCTGACTTCCTTGGCGCCAACGCTCGACTAGCCCCACCCCACGACGGCAGGATCGTGACACGAGCGCCTAGGCGCTTGACGAACCGGGCACCAAGCCCGATATCGCAGACAGTATGAGCGTTCCCTCTTTGCCCGAAACTTCACCCAACTCCTGGCACGGCACGACCATCCTCACTGTCCGCAAGGATGCCAAGGTGGTGGTAGCAGGCGACGGCCAGGTCTCCTTGGGTCAGACCGTTATCAAAGGCACCGCAAAAAAGGTGCGCAGCGTGGGATCGGGCCAGGTCATTGCCGGCTTTGCTGGCTCGACCGCCGACGCTTTCACCCTTTTCGAACGGCTTGAAACCAAGCTCGAGCGTTTCCCCGATCAGCTCAAACGCGCCTGCGTGGAACTCGCCAAAGACTGGCGGACTGACCGGTACTTGCGCCGCTTGGAGGCCATGATGATCGTGGCCGACCCGAATGAAAGTCTTGTGCTGACGGGTACCGGCGACGTGTTGGAGCCGGACGATGCCGTCATGGGCATCGGGTCGGGCGGGATGTATGCGCTCGCAGCGGCCAAAGCCATGCTCGACTCCGATCTCAGCGCCGAGCAGATTGCGCGGAAAGCGATGGCAATTGCGGCCCAAATCTGCGTCTACACCAATGATTCCCTGACTGTCGAAGTACTCGACGCGTCCGCCAGCTAGGCCTAACCGAACCAGTACCTGTATGACCGCTTTTTCCCCTCGCGAAATCGTCTCAGAACTCGATCGCCACATTGTCGGCCAAAGCGACGCCAAGCGCGCTGTAGCCATTGCATTGCGCAATCGCTGGCGGCGTCAGCAGCTGGACGAGGATATGCGCGAAGAGGTTTTGCCGAAGAACATCTTGATGATCGGCCCAACCGGTGTCGGCAAGACGGAGATTTCCCGCCGCTTAGCCAAACTCGCCAACGCTCCCTTCATCAAGATTGAGGCGACCAAGTTCACCGAGGTGGGATATGTGGGCCGCGACGTCGAGCAAATCGTGCGCGACCTCATCGAAGCCGGCATCGGCCTTTTGCGCGATGCAAAGCGAAAGGAGGTCTCGGCCCGCGCTCAGATTAACGCCGAGGAGCGCGTGATCGATGCACTGGTGGGACCGGGCGCCAGCAGCACCACGCGCGAGTCGTTCCGCAGGAAGCTGCGATCCAACGAACTAAATGATAAAGAGATTGAGATTCAAGTGGCGGACGCCAGCGGCATGCCATCTTTCGAGATACCAGGTATGCCAGGCAGCCAAGTCGGCATGATCAATCTGTCGGACATGCTCGGTAAGGCCCTCGGCCAACGAACGAAGACTCGGACCGTTACGGTGGAGGACTCGTTCGATATTCTGATGGCGGAGGAGTCCGACAAGCTGATCGACGACGACATGATGATCCAGGAGGCCATCCGGAATGTCGAGAACAACGGCATTGTCTTCTTGGACGAGATTGACAAAATCTGCGCGCGTTCAGATCGTGTCGGCGCGGACGTCAGCCGCGAAGGCGTGCAGCGCGATCTGCTGCCGCTGATCGAGGGCACGACCGTTGGAACGAAATATGGGCCTGTGAAAACGGACCATATTCTCTTCATTGCCTCCGGCGCGTTTCACATTGCCAAGCCCGCCGATCTTCTTCCCGAATTGCAGGGCCGCTTGCCGATCCGTGTGGAGCTTCGCGCGCTGACCAACGAGGACTTCCGCCGTATCCTAACGGAGCCGAAAGCCTGCCTCATCAACCAATATGTTGCTCTGATGAAGACGGAAGGCGTGCACCTAGAATTCACGACGGACGCAATCGACGCCATCGCTGACATTGCTGTCGAGGTGAATACGTCTGTCGAGAATATTGGCGCCCGGCGGCTGATGACGGTGATGGAGCGCATCCTCGACGATATATCCTTCGATGCGGCCGACAAGAGCGGTGAAGCGATCACCATCGACGCCGCTTACGTGCGCGAACACATCGGCGATCTGGCCAGAAACGCGGATCTATCGAAGTTCATTCTTTAGAGGCGCCGGCGCGCTCGATCTTGCTTCCTAAGCCGCACATACAGCGCCCCTTCGCCGCCGAGCCGGCGCGGCGCCTGCGCGAAGCTGACGATAAATGGCGCTAGGTCTCCATGCGACAGCCAATGGGGGACCGCCTGGCGCAGCACGCCCCGTTCATCTTCGTCATAGAAGCTCCTGCCCTCGTCACGAAGTGAGCCCTTGCCGGTAATGACGAGCACATGCCGGTAGTCTTTACCGCAGGCCCAATGCAGGAATTTGCGTAAGGCACTATGGGCCTCGCGTTGGCGCATGCCGTGCAGGTCGATACGCGCTTCGATAGCGAGATTGCCCTTGTCGAGCTTGCGGGCAGTCTGCCGATCAAGTCCGACATTCGGCGATGGGGCCGTCCCTACGGTAGCCTTTTCGCCCGCATGCTGGCGTAGCGGCTTTGAGACCGTGGGACTTCGGGATGCGGAGCCTGTGTCAACGGGCGGCCTTGCCTTGGCTTGCGCAGGCGTCGCGAGCGGTGCCCCCAAGTCAACAAACCGGTTCTTGTTGGCCAAAGGCTGCGCTGTGTCGGCTACACGCGCCCACAGACCGGAATCATCCTCAAGACGGACCGAGACCTTCTTCGTCTTGATGGCATTCCCACTGTCCGGCGTTTGTTTGTCTGATTTTCTGCGCGCCATGCGACCACACTACCGCAAAGGGCCTTAACGTTTTGGGAGCAATAAGAAGAACGTCGCTTGATGGCGCGTGCTTCCGGCGAATTCGCCAGCGGCATCGCCGGTGCCCCAGAAGATGTCGCCACGCTCGGGCCCTCGAATTGCCGAACCCACGTCCTGTCCAACCATGAGCCGTGCGAAAGGCCGGCCGCACTCAGCAAGTAGACGGTCCGCCGCGACATAGACCGGACAACCAAGTGGTGTACAGACCGGATCGATCGCGAGGCTGCGCCCGGGCGTTAAGGTTACGCCTTCGGCGCCGAGAGGACCACCAGAGCCCTCGACACCAGTCAGTATACGGAAAAATATATAGGACTTATTCTCCTGCAAAAGTCGGCGGCCGCGTTCGGGGGCGGCGCGCAACCATGCTTTGAGGCGCGCCATGTCGATCTCGTTCGCGGAGAGCTCATTCTTTTCAACAAGCACTTTCGCAATAGACGTGTACGGATGACCGTTCTTCCCTGCAAAAGATAGCCGCACCCAGCTACCGTCGTCGAGCTGAACGCGGCCCGATCCTTGGACGTGCATAAAGAACAGCTCAACCCAATCGCCTACATAGAGAAGCTCAAGGCCCCGCCCCTCTAGCGCGCCGTTCTCGATTTCGGCTCGGGTGAAGTAATCCACCATCTCGGATCCGCGACGGCGCCGTGCCGTGACCTTGTCATTGTTGGCCGCACGGAAAACTTCAGACTCCAAAGGAACGAGGTCTGTGGGAAGGCCATACACCGGAACGTTGAACCGATCGCTTCGTTCAAGGGCTCCCAGAAGAATGGGCTCGTAGTAGCCCGTCACAAACCCTTGCACGCGCGGGGCTTGGCGGCAAAAGGGTTCGAAGTGAGTTTCGAAGAACTTGCGTGCTTCATCGGGGCGGATGTCTGCTCCCAATGCCAACGCTTCCTGAAAAGGCAACGGACCGTGAATGGTCCTCGCTATACGCACGGCATGGGGCGGACAGGAGCTCAGGAATGCGCGAAAAGCGGCAAGATGATCGTCCTCGGCCCAGCCGGGCAAGGCATCAAAGCCACATGCTACGTAATCGGACTCCAGGGTGCCAATGTCCGGGCTAGAACCCATAGGTCAACGCGCGGCGACTAGTTCGCAGCTTCAGTGGCCACCAGCTTCCAGTTCGGATTGCGGGACGCCGTATCGCGAGAGAATGTCCAAATGTCCGTGACCTCACGGACCTTCTTCGGATCGCCATCAACGATCTCGCCCGCCGAATCGCGCGTGACCGAAATGAGTTCGCTTACGAACTTTACGGTGATGAAGGCCTGCTTGTTCTTCATCTCCGCTTCGATGATGTCAGCTTTGTCGATGCCCACCAGCGTCGAGTGATGTGTTTCGCCGCGCTGTTCGCGCTCGGCGATAGCGCGAGAGAAGCCGTCCAGGACGTCCTCACCCAGGAGCTGCTGCAGCGTCTTCTCGTCGCCCTCGGCAAAGGCCGCAACGATCATCTCGTAAGCCATCTTTGCGCCGTCGAGAAACTCGGTTGGGTCGAACGTCGGGTCTGCCTTAATCAGTGTGGTGAGCGACTTGCCAAGAGGGCTGTCCGTCTTGGCGAAGCGCTCCAGACGCTCCTGTATATCTTCAGCCGAGGGCCCGGCCGCTTCTCCAACCTGCGCTTCGGCGTTTCGGCCGCGGGGCAACGCCACGACGGTGCCCTCCGGCGTACCCTGTTTTGTCTCCGGGCTTGAATACGGGTCGTAAGGCGGTCGCTCGTTGCCCGTTCTGCGTCCGAGGACGCTGCGCAGTCTGATGAAGATCACAACCGCGAGCACCAGAAACAGCAGTGTATAGATGTCGAAAGCTTCACTCATAATGTTACTGCCATCCAGTTCCGGACCCAGTCCGGCTCTCTGCGGAGTATCTCGCGGTCAACGGTCTTCGTCTTGATCTTCCCTAGGCTAGATATCGTTATACACCTGGGGATTTTCTAGCAGTCGGGGCCCGCCGCAGCATATTTTTCACTCAGGATCGCTGCGGTGCACCGTCAACTTACGTCATTCCCCTTATGGACGCCAACCCCAAAGGAGATAGCGGCCCATCTTTGTCTTTCGGGTGCTGTTGTCGAATTGCGCGATACGTAGGCCCATGTTAGCCAGCGGTCGAAAGTTGCGCCGAGGGAGGATTGGATGGTCGAGAACAACAATGGAAATAGCCCTAAAGGGAGCAATGGCGATCAGCCAGCCGGCGGCGGAGGCGCGGAAGGTGGCAATGCGGCTCAACTCAGCGTTCTGGCTCAGTACGTAAAGGACTTCTCCTTTGAGAGCCCGGGAGCGCCACAGACGCTGCAGGGACCGGGCCAGAACCCTCAGCTTCAAGTCGGCGTTAACGTGAACGCGGGGCCGCGGGGCGAAGACATCTACGAGACAGTCGTGCACCTCGAGGCGCATGCAAAGAGCGATGACGGCGTGATCTACAACGTCGAAATCGACTATGGCGGGCTTTTCCGGATAAAGAATGTGCCGGAAAAGATGCTTCAGCCCGTCTTGTTTGTTGATTGTCCCACCCTGCTGTTCCCCTTCGTTCGGCGCGTCATCGCCGATGTCGTTCGTGACGGTGGCTTCCCGCCGCTCATGCTCGACCCGATCGACTTCGGGCGCCTCTATGCGCAAAATCTGTCAAAGGGCGGAGAGGCCGCCGAAGGACAGCCCAACTAAGCCAATCCAGTCGGCAGCGCGTGACTGGGGCATAAGCCCCCGCTCACTCGTAGCGGCGCCAGATCGCATCCTCACCCAGCGTGGCGACAAAGTTCTGGTGGGCATCGCGCTCATCAGCCGTTAACCTTGGAGGCAGCGGCGTTGGACGCGGCGCAACGGAGAACCCGCTCTGCGATCGATCGGCCTGCCGACCTCCCTGCCCCGCCAGCTCCAAACGTGCCTGTTTGCCACCGACGAGCTCTACATAGACCGACGCAAGCAGCCGGCAGTCTAGCAGAGCCCCGTGAAGGTCGCGTTCACTGAGGTCGATGCCATACCGGCGGCAAAGAGCATCGAGGCTCGCCGGCGCGCCCGGATGGCGCCGCCGCGCAAGAGCCAAGGTGTCAACGATCCTGTCCCAAGTTAGGAGAGGCTTAGACGACCGTTCGAGCTCGGCGTTCAAGAATCCGAAGTCGAATCGGGCGTTGTGAATTACAAGCTTGGCGCTCTCGACAAATTCCAGAAACTCGTCGGCCTTGTCTGCGAAGAGCGGTTTGTCGCTTAGAAAGTCGTTGGACAGACCATGCACGCTAAAGGCCTGCTCTGGCATGTCACGCTCAGGGTTCAGGTAGCAGTGCCAGGTCCGGCCACTGGGGATCGAATTGACCAGCTCGACACAGCCGATCTCAACGATCCGATGACCTTCATGGGGATCCAGGCCTGTCGTTTCCGTATCGAGAATGATCTCACGCAAAGGCTTTGGTGAACTCCGCTTAGTCAGGTCTTGCGTGTACGCAAGCGCTCCATGACACGCCCGTCCCGAAGCTTAAGCGATTCGATGAGCACATCGAGCTGCGCT
>NZ_JBZMXT010000038.1:0-22395 GCF_058506495.1 Methyloceanibacter sp.
CCAGAGGCCAGAGCTTTTGATTCGTGTGATTGCTCGTATCAGCAGTTACCGAGCTGGGCCGAGCGCCGAGGCACGCGCAGTCTGAGTTTTGCGTCCCCTGAGACGCTTGAAGAAGCCGCGGTTGCGTGGAGCTGCCTCAGCTTGACGCGTGGCGCGAGGCGCTTTGGCTCGCGGCTGATTCAAAGGTCTTCCAAAAAGGCCTCGTCTTTTTGGCGGCAGTGCTGCCGCAACGCGGTCGATCACGGGCTCGGTAGCTGCGCGCCGCTTTGGCACGGCGGATGGTTTTGGCTTGTCAGCACTCGCGCCATCGCCAGCAGAAGCCGTCGCTGCCAGCGCAGCCACTTCGATCGTACCTTCGGGCAGGCCGTCCGACGCCGGATCGTTCATCTGCGCCTTGAACGAGCCAAAACTGTCGTTAGACGCGACCAGCGTCGACGCGACGTTGCTGGGAGAGCCAGTACCCACACCATCTCGTAGCGACCCAAGGGTGGGCCCCCAAGATGTGAGCATTGGCTTGTCATTGAGGACTGGAATCTCGTTCGCGCTGAGCGCTCTTTGAGGCTCCGGGGCCGGTGTCATCACAAACGCGATGCCCACGAGAAAACCGACAAATACAAAAAACTTGAACATGGCCAGATCTCCGAACCTGGCCCCCCGTAACTCGTAAGATGGGGGAGCACACTCAGTGTTTCAACCTTGCCCCTCGATTCTCTTGGCGGCGCGCCATTTCCCCCGAAATCAAGCCTTCGCGCGACGCCGAAGAGACGTTATCCCATGGTCTCGACCCCTGCTTCCTGATCCTTTTCGGTTGGTTAGCCCGATTGGTTAGCGGTTTTGGTTACCAGGCGTAATCCTCGATCGGCCGGCCCGGACGGCAACAATCCAAAGACCACGATGCACCATTCTTGGACCGAAGGCCTGCAAACCCTTGCGGCTCCGGCGCAGACTAGCGATCTTGCGCCGCAGCAACATCCGTGATTCCGGTTATCGACAAGGGGTTGTCCGATGAATGCAGTTGCCAGCGTCCTGATCGCTGATCCAATCCATGCCTCAGGTCGCCAAATTCTCGATGGTGACGATCGCTTTCGTGTTGATATCGAAACAGAGCTTGACGAAAAGGCTCTGATGGAACGCATCGGTGACTACGATGCGCTGATCGTCCGGTCCAAGACAAAGGTCACTCAGCCCGTCATCGAAGCGGCGACCCGACTCCGCGCCATCGGGCGTGCGGGAATCGGTGTCGACAACATAGACATTCCATCGGCGACGCAGCGCGGAATCGTCGTTTTCAATACCCCTGACTCAAATGCCACGACCACGGCGGAACTTGCCATTGCCCACCTAATGTCGCTGAGCCGCAATTTACCGAGGGCCGACCGCGCTGTGAGGGCGGGGGACTGGAAACCTTCGCGCTACTCTGGTGTTGAATTGTCGGGGAAGACAATTGGCGTCATCGGTTTCGGGACGATCGGACGCCTTGTCGCCGAACGCTGTGTCGCGCTGAAAATGCGGGTTATTGCTCATGACCCCTTCGTGGCGCCGGAAATTATGGCCGAGCATGGCGCAGAAGGTGTGGAACTCGAAAAGCTGCTGGCTGAAGCTGACTATGTCACGCTCCATTGCCCGCTAAGTGAAAAAACCCGCCATCTGCTGGATGGGCCGCGCCTCAGCGCGATGAAGCCGGGCGCACGGGTCATCAACTGCGCGAGGGGCGGCCTGGTCGACGAAACGGCGTTGTTTGATGCTCTGCAGAGTGGACATCTCGCTGGCGCAGCACTCGATGTCTTCGAGACGGAGCCGCCAAGGGGATCACCGCTTCTCGAGCTGGACAATGTTGTCCTAACGCCGCATCTAGGTGCTTCCACGGAGGAAGCACAAAAGGCCGTGAGCCTCCGCATCGCAGAAGACATGATTAATTTCCTTACGACGGGCGCAGCGGAGACGGCTGTTAATCTACCCCGCGTGTCGTCAGATCAACTCTCTCAAACCGTTCCCTATCAGAAGTTGGCCTTTGCACTTGGACGCCTTGTGGGGTCGCTCTGCGAAGGGCCGATATCTCGATTGGACGTGCGTTTGTTCGGACGTGTGGTGGAATTGGATTCACGGCCCGTCACGGCCGAGGCCCTTGTTGGGGTCCTAAGCCAGCGCATGACGGGGCGCGTCAATCGCGTCAATGCGAGCCATCTGGCAAAGTCGCAAGGGATTGAGTTGACCGAATCGAAAACCGAAGAAGCGCGTGATTTTCTCTCGCTCCTTGAGATCTCCGCGAAGTGTTGTGGGAAGACAAGCACCGTCGCGGGAACGCTGCTTGGCGGGAGCAGGGCACGGCTTGTGCGGATCGACGGTTACGACGTAGAAGCCGTTCCGGAGGGTACGTTTCTCTTCACCCGCCATCGGGACGAGCCGGGCGTTGTTGGTGCCTTGGGGAGTATTCTAGGGCGTGAGAAAATCAACATCTCGCGTATGCAAGTAGGCATCGGTGAGGATCCGACAATGGCCATCGCCTTGATTAGCATCTCGGCGCCGCTGCCCGCAGCGGCCATGGAAGAGATCCGTTCACTCGAGCCCATCAAGCAAGTCGTGAGCTTCGAGTTGTGACCGCCTCCGGCAGAAATTTCGACATTGTTTGTTTCGATTGCGACAGCACCTTGAGTCGGGTCGAAGGCATAGACGCATTGGCGCGTCGCGCCGGTGTGGAGGAGGAAGTTGTACCGTTAACCGAAGCGGCGATGGTTGGCGATTTGCGGCTTGATGAAGTGTACGGCAAACGCCTGGACCTTGTTCGCCCCGATCGTGCAGCAATCGAATGGTTGGGAAAGCTCTACGTGGAGGAGATAGTGCCCGGTGCTATTGAGGCGATAAACACGCTGCATGCGGCGGGAAAAGACGTTCACATCATTAGCGGAGGGCTGCGCCAGGCCATCCTTCCGCTTGCAGCTGAGCTCAGTGTGCCGTCGGAGAACGTCCATGCTGTAGAGGTGATCTTCGGCGATAACAATTCGTATGCGGACTTCGATCGCAAGTCGCCGCTTGCCCTTCCTGGGGGCAAGGCAGATATTTGCCGCTTGCTGGGCGGGAACGGGAAACCAGTCGCACTGATAGGTGATGGCGCAACCGATATCGAGGCGCGCGCAGCCGGCGCTTTTGTTGTTGGATTTGGCGGGGTTGTGATCCGCGAGAATGTGAAATCGGGAGCTGACGTTTTCACAGCCGGGCCATCTCTGACGGCGGCTGTCGATCCGATACTCTGACGAGCGCGTCGGCGCCGTTGCAAAAAGGGAGGCACCCTACGGTACCTCCCTCGAGTCGTTGCAGACATCGGCCCTCTGAGGGCCGGACTGGTTAACTCTTCATTGCGTCGTTGAAGTTCTTCGCGGCAGTTTCGATCGACTTCGCGAAAGCATTGCGCGACTGATCGAGTGCCTCGCTCATCGCATCCCACGAAGACTGACCGGCCTTGGCCAGTTCTTCAGCTTTTGCGGTCAGGTCTGCTTGCGCTTTCTTCGCCTCGGCTTGGAGTTGGGCGACTTGAGCCTCTGCCTGCGACTTATTCTGATCGTGCACGTCGTTCAAGCGCTGGATGTAGGTGTTGATCATATCCTGCCAGGCTTGAACTTGAGCCTGGGCGCGCGCCTGGAACATCGCCTGGTTGTCTTTGATGAGACCGGCCCAATCGCCGGAGTTATTCTGAAAGTTGTTCCAAAGCGCTTCTAGGTCAGCCTTCGCTTGGGCCACGGAAGCCTCGCCTTGTGCCTGTGCGTTTTTGACGTCGTTTTGTCCCTGCTGAATCCACTGATTGAGCTGGTTGATGGCCTGCTCGGCTTGCGCGCGCGAGTTTGCGTCAAGCTTGTCCAGATTGGCCTGGAGCGTGCTGGCGTTCGCGGCCATTTCGTCGAGACGTGCTTTGGCCCAGTCGACAAAGACATTCACACTGTTCTGAAGGGGGGATTGCTCACTCATATCTCAAGCCTCACTTGCTTGGCGTTTCCGATTGGCGTTGACCCTAAAGCGGGTTCTTTTTAACGGCTTCAAGGCAGCGCCATGCGCCCAGCAAGCCGTATTGGGTAAGGCGATAACGTGCGCCAGTAACAAATATATGGCGATTAGGGACGTACCGACCAGCCTACAAAAGACCTATGGGCCAGAATAGCGTTACGCATCGTGTTCAGACTGTCTCGACAATCGCTGGGAGCCGCTCGAGTGACCAATAACCTGCCACGACGATACAGGTCACGGCGATGCCAAGCCGCGCATAGTGCCAAGAGGTTGCGCTGAGCCGCTTTAGCAGAAGTAGTGCGGGCCAAACGAGGAGGACAATAGCGAGTTGGCCAATTTCGACGCCTACGTTGAAGGCGAGAAGGCTCTGCCAAAGATTGGGCGAGTCGATTTTGAGAATCTCATGCAGGACGAAGGAAAAGCCGAGTCCATGGACCATCCCGATCGCGAAGGTAACAAAGAACATCGTGCGTTCGCGCGCCGGGTGACCTTCCTCGGTAAGAATCGCAACAGCAGCTGCATATACTATGGAGAGTGCAATGCCGAACTCTACCGTCGGGATAAACCAAGCTCCGCTTGGGACGTATCCCAGGAAGCCCAGCGTGAGCGTAACGCTATGGCCCAAGGTAAAACCAGTGACGCGCGAGACCAGACTGCCCAGTCCCGTTGCACCGATTACGATGCAGAGTACGAACAGGACGTGGTCCAGGCCGCCTAGAATATGATTGATGCCCTCGATGACGAAGGACCATGCCGCCGAAGCATGCGATGAAGTTATCGTGACGGGCTCGGTCATCAGGCCTTGCGCGCGAAAGACCCTTACGCCGCCTGAGCCATAGTCGAGGATCACATTTGCAGTCTGATCCTGGCCAGGGATTTTGGGGTCGAGCGTGCTTGATAGGGCATACGTTGGAACGGCGCCGCCCGCGTCGTAGTCCAGGAGGACGTCCACCAGCGCGTCACCCACATAGGTCTCGCCGACATTGTCGGGGAACACCGGGCCTGCGCTGAGAGCGGCCTTTGCCTCGTCCAGCGTGGCGAAGCCTGGCTGATCGCCGATGGGATAGACCCGAACGGTCAGCACCTTTGGTTTGATCTGTTTACCGCCAGCTTCGACTCTCACCGCATCGGCTGCGAGCTCGCCAAGGCCGAGTGGGTCGCTCTTCAGCGCATCCACATCGATCAGGTGCATTAGGCCTTGTTCTTCGTACCGATTCGTCGTGAACGGAGGCGCCTCGGGAAGCCCATCTTCGCCGATAGGGCCGCGTTCGCCCGCCACGAAGTAGGGCATGGGCATCCTGACATAGAGCCGCAAACCATCCGGCGTGTGCTCCACTTGGAATACGCGAACATTGAGATTCAGGTTGAAATGAGCCTGAGCGACACCGAGACCCAAAACGGCTACGAAGAGGGCAAATGCTAGAGAAGCGGTGAAAAGCCCGGTCTGCCGCATGCCAGCTATTGTCTCATGTCCGCATTGAGAATGGTAAGCCCGCGCAGCTTCCACACACCATCCGTCTCTTCAAGATCCAAGAGGCCACGATAAGCGACGCGTTGCCGATGCTCATGACCCCAATGGCCTCCACTCATGTTTGCGATCCAGCGCGCAAGCACGCCGATCCCACCGTCACGCGGCTCGATGTTCTCGATCGTGACGTCGTCAATATCGTCGGTGAGCGCGCGTGCACCGGTCGGAAGGGTCACCGACAGCCCGCGCCGCATCTCGTCTCCGACGGGCTGAACCTCCTCCGGGGGCACGAATGCGGCTAGTGCAGATGTAAAGGCTGCCTCCTCTGTTTCGAGCATGGCCGTTGCGGCGTTTGTGAGGATGGCCTTCGATATCTCTGTCGAGGCCTGACGATCCGGCTGCCCTGGCAGCGGAACAGAAACTAAGAACGCTGGCAGAGTCGCGGCTGCGCCAGCTAGAGCAACGGCACTGGCGGTACCCCAGCGCCAGCGGCCTGATGGGCCACGGAGGGCCTTGATCCCGAGTGCCAGCCCAAGAACTAGAAGAAGGATCGAAAGGAAGGGAAGCGTCACAGCGCTTGTTGCGTCAGCTCTGACCACCGCGACTTCAGGATCTTTCCAGGTCTTCAGAAAGTTGGTCCATCGGATCTTTGGGCTGTCCGGCGTGGCCCAATCCGGCACGGGGCCGGCAGGATCGGACACGCCGACGGGAATTCTCTGTGCCGCGTCTGTGAACAGTTCCCAGATCATGTCCACCGTCTGGGGCAACTTGCTGTGCGGGTAAGATAGAATGACGCCCATGAGAGCCGCATTGCGGTCCAAAGCCTGCGGATCTTCGATCGGGGTCACACCCTCAGCCCCAACCTCCAAGAACATCGCGGTCACGGATGCTGGCTTGACCTCCTTACCGTCGATCAGAAGCGGCGGAAGTGTTTCGAAATAGCGGACGGCGGCAGCCTCAATCACTTCCACTTGTGCGCGGTCGAGGGTCGCGGAGGGCCCTAAGTCGAGATCAGTCCATTCGTCCAAATCCCGCAATCGAAAAATGATCTCGTGCCGCACCTCGCGCGGCGCGATCGTCAGGAAGGACATGATTGCTGACTGGTGATGCCGCCGCAGGTTTGGATTTTCGAAGGCCGTGTACCACGGGTCCTTCCAGTCGAGGCGCACCTGCTCCGCTCGCGAGAGAAAGCGATAGTCCGTGACAGGCACGCTGCCATGGTAGGCGATGAATCCAAGATTAACCGATGCCAAACCTTGAGCGCCGATCGGAGGAACAAGCGTGAGGTTGTCCGGCTTGTCCTCGAAGGGATAGTCGAGTTCGACATAGATGACGCGATCGCCTCGGGGAGGCGGGGCAGGGCTGTTGCGGGTGCGCGGCGCCACACCCGCAACCCGACGCGGCGTCCGATCCCTCACCTCAATCATTCGGACGTCCGGGGCGATCCTAAGTCCATCCCCGTCGCGCACAGCGAATGCCTCGCCTGTCACCTTGGAAAGTCGCGCGGGATCGGGTTCGCTGCCTTCTGACAGTGCCTCCGCACCGCCGGGCACGAAGGCTGTGTAGTCCGCAAAGTCGATCTCGAGCTGCACCCGTACGCGGTCGTCCAGGATCCGCACTTCCGCAAAATTCGGCGCTGTGTGGGCGCCATTCGTGTTCATGAGGTCTGCCGCCGCGAAGTTTGGCCAAATCGCGGAGGCAAGAGCGAGGATCGAAACAACGAGAAAGCCAGTGCGCAGCGCGCACGCCACCGGCTTCCACATCAGCAGACTAGACCTCCGCATCGCGCGGCTGGATCATTCGCCTTCGTTCTCCTTCTCGTCGGCCGGATACGGGAAGTCGCGTCCAACCGCTTCGATAGCCTCTTTGTAAATGGGCCGAAGCACGTCATCCACGTCCAATGTCCCGCTCTCGATAAACTCCGAATAGCCGATAGCCTCTTCGGGAACGCCCGTCTTCTCGCTGAACGTTTTACGGTCGGCCATGTTTGGCGGCATGGCTGGACGTGCCAGAGGCGGCGACCAGGTGCGGTCCTCGACCACGGCGAGGCGTTCTGTGATCTCGTCCTTGCTTACGTTCCAGACCATGAAATCTTCTGCGAGGCTCAGCGGACCGTCATAGGTCGAACGGATGCGCTCAAAGACTTCGCCCGTGGTGTCATAGTCCTTGAAGAAGTGATAGGCGACGGCCATACGCGGTGTGATCTCGCTCATGACCTTACCGAAGGCTTCAGGAGCGGTATGAATCTGCGTGCCGACCATAAGCGCCGACTCCGGAGTGAAGCGCATCTTGCTCACAAGCGATGGCACCGCGATGAAGCACTCGTGAATTGCGATGTCGGCGTCCTTCGCATATTCGACGAACCACTTGTTCGGATAGGTATCGCTTGAGAAGGCGAACTTCAGACCGTTCCACTCAAGAACGAAGCTTACCGGCCCGTCGATTGAATGAATTGCCGGAAACGAGCGGATCGTGACGCCGTTCTCGTCATAGATCACGGCGTTTTCGCCCTTGTAGTCGAACTCGTTGACCTCCAACTCAAAGCCTCGGAAATCGATCATGCCGGCCCGGCCCGCGAGGTCCCACGTCAACATCTGCATCATGCCGTCCAAGGCATGCGCGGTCCCGAGTTCCGGGGAAGGGCCGCTTGGGCCCCAAACACGCAACGGGACGTTGCGCCCCATGATCGCACCGCCGATAAACAGATCGTGGAGGGCGCCAAAATGATCCGTGTGCAGATGGCCTATAAAGACCTTATCGAGATAATTATAGGGAATCTGCAGGGACGAAATTCGCTCTGCAGAGCCCGATCCGATGTCGAAGAGGAACTTGTCTCCGTTCCCCAGTTCCACCAGGAAGCAGGCGGCCGCCTGCGCCGCGCGCGTCGTCGGCATGCCGGTGCCGCACGCAATCACGCGCATCTCGTCAGGTTTTAGGTCCTCAGTGTTCGGGAAGTACGTGTCCCGCGGCCGCTGACTCACCTTTGTCGGGGAGACCGGGATTTCTTTCTCTTCTGCCACTGCAGGCTGAGGCGTGGCGAGGCCCAGCAGCTCGTTTCCGGCACGCTGCAATGACGCCTCTGGCGCAAACAGCGCCCAGCTAAGAGCTAGGCCACCAATCACGAATAGGCGGGTGAGCCACAAGGACGGTTTCATGGAGCACCTCCGGGTTCCGTTTGGGCACTCCCGAGCGGTGCCCCTTATCGTTGGGTGAATCCTACCATACCAAAAAGTGCTGATGGGCGCCTAGTTGGGCGCCGGAATGTGTGTGCCAAACTGCTCGTTGGTCGTGTCGTAGATCTTCTGCACAACGTCCGTGAAGACCTCCCGGCCGTCCATGATGAACTTGGTGAAGCCAATGCGTTCATTGGGGTCGGCGGGCAGTTTCGGGGTCACTGACGGAAGCGGCCAGGCGTCTTCGTTGAACACGGCCATGCGTGTGCGGATGTCGTCTTTGGTGACATTCCAAACCATGTAGTCGACCGCAAGTGACAGCGGACCGTCATAGGTCGATCGAATGTCAGCCTCGACCGTCGGGGCCGTATCGAAGTCATTATAGAAATGGTAGGCGACGGCCATTCGTGGTTTGGTCAGGCTCATCACCTTGCCGAACATGGACGGGGCCGTGTGGACTTGTGTCCCGACATTCAGCGCATCCTCGACAGGGAATTTCTGCTTCGTCACCAAAAGCGGCGGCGGCAGGAAACACTCATGGATAGCAATATCCGCGTCCTTCGCGGACTCCAGCCACCATTCGTTAGGATAGGTGTCGCTTGAAAATGCAAATTTCAGTCCGTTCCACTCCAGGATGTAGCTCACAGGCCCATCGAGTGCGTGGATGGCTGGGATGCTCCGTATCTGGACTCCGTTCTCGTCGTAGACGATTTGGTCCACGCCTTTGTAGTCGAACTCGTTGACCTCGAGCTGCTGCCCCTTCGTGTTGACGTTGCCAAGCCGCGAGGCGGCGTCCCACGTCAGCATCTCCTGCATCTTTTCTACCGCGTAGGCGGTGCCGTATTCAGGCTTGGTGCCGCTTGGCCCCCAGATTCTGAGCGGCCGCTGGCGATTGGAGATCACGCCTCCGACCCATAGGTCGCCAAGATCCCCGAAGTGATCGCTGTGAAGGTGGCCGATAAAGACCTTATCGAGATAGTCGAACGGGATCGACAAGGCGGAAAGCCGCTCGAATGAGCCACTCCCAATATCGAAGATGAACTTGTCTCCATTGCCGAGTTCAACGAGGAAGCACGCAGCAGCCTGCTTCGGCCGCGCGCTGGGCATGCCGGTTCCACAGGCAGTCACACGCATCTCGTCTGGTGCAAGAGCCTCCGTGCCGGGATAGTAGACGTCCCGGTCAGACAGTGGCTTGACCGGAGAGAAGGTCTGCGTCTCGGGGGCTGGATCCGTCCCCGCGTGTGCCTCCGTCGTACCAATGAGACGATCCACGGCCTCAGCGAAGGCGCGCAAGCGATCCTCGGGAGCGAAGATCCATGCCCCCATGAGAAGGCCGCTTCCCACCAAAGCTAGCCTCGCAACTCCTCGCATACTCTGATTCCTCCCAAGCGTTGATCTTGGACAACTCTTCCTTTGACCATTTTAGACGAGACGCCAACTTGGAGAAAGCGACGGGACCGCCAGGTTCTGCCCGCGCGAGGTCTCGGGCGAAGCGGTCACGGCAAAGCCATCAGTCCGGCTCGGGCCGTGTTGCCGCGAAGCCATCGAGGACTTCCTGCAGGCTTTCGATTTGCTGGTCGGCAATTCGGGTCCCGTGCTCCAGCGCGTCACCAAACAAAAGGGCGCCGGCGCCCGTGGCCGCAAGAGATTGACGACCCGCTCCGCCTTGGTTCAGGGCGCCGTCCAGGACTTCTTTCAAGATATCACCGAAGATGCCGCCGCCTTGAGGCTGCGACTGTCCACTGCCGCCAGGTGGCTGCCCGCCCGGCAAGCCACCTGGACCGATGATTACGGGCTTAATGCGCCCCTCTTGGACGGCCTTGCCAAGCTCTTTAAGGATCTGTCCGAAGATGTCGCCACCTGGCGTTTCAGGACCCATCGGAAAGGATTGGTCTCCACCGGACGCGGGCGGTTTCGGAACTGGATGCGATTGTGGGCGGCCGCCCGGCATCTCAGGCGAGGCATCGGGGATTGGGAACTTTGGCGACTGTGGTTCCGAAGCTACTCGGCGGCCGTCGCCAAGCGAATCCAGAATGTCGCCGATTGGCGGTACGGGGCTTCCTCCAGGTTGGTCGAAGGTTGACCCGCCACTGCCCTGCTGGAAAATCTCACGGAAGATATCGAAGATCCCGCCCCCACCAGTGCCTGGACCGGGTTGTTGGGGCTCGGGCTCTCGTGGCACCGGCTGCTGCGGCGCGGGCTCGGCCCGGCCCGACCCACCTCGCATGAGCCCCGAAAGCAGCATCCCTACCAAGACAGGCAAGATTTTCTCAAGGATCGCGCCACCCACACCGGACAGTTGCTGCGCATGTGAGGCGACTGCATGACTTGCCTCTGGTGAACCGAACAAATTTTCTAAGAGGGCGTTGCCGGAGGCAACGCCCTCCGCAGAGAGCGCCGCATCGGGATCATCGTACATGGCGAAGAGAGTGGGTTGCCGACCTGCAACGTCGAAGAGTTCTCCCAGGCCCTCGGGGGTTGCCGTCGAGCGCTTTAGGCCCAAGGAGATTGCAGGCAAGAGGGCGCCGACGGCGGCCTCGGCCTGCTCCGGCGTTATGTCGTATGCTCGGGCGATGAGGTCCGCCGCTCCGCCGTTCTGAGAGCGGGCGAGAATCTCCTGTAGCGTCGCCATGCTGCAGTCCTTCCTTCCAGGTGCTGATGCGTCTCAAGCATTCAGGGTCTTCTGTATGTCGGCCAGGGTTGCCTTCTCGGCATCGCTTACCCTGACGCCACCAAAACCGAGGAACCCGCCCTCCTTTGACGCCTCAGCCACCTTTTGACTGATCTCCTCGAGCCAGCTCTTGAAGCCGGCCGCGTCCTCTGGCGCCTTGGCGTCCAGAATTCGGGCGACATCCGTCAGCACGGCAAGTGCGCTTGGCACAACTTCGTCCGGTTTGATGCCGGTGAAGCGGGCTTTCAGTGCCTCTTTGAGTTCGCCGCGGCCATCCGCCGTTTCAAAATCGGCGACAACGGCTTTGACGAGCTGATTTGCATCGGGATCGGTTTTCGCTGTGACGAGCGCCGAACCACTTGCAAACGACTCCTTTAGCATGCCCCACAAACCACTTGGGTCCGCCGCCGTTATCGCCATGCCCGCGATGGTTGGGCTCATCAAGATTGTATTCCACTCGTCGGGTGTGAAACTGTTCTTGTCTGCCATAGACGTCTCCCTGTGTCGCGATAGCTGTCTTCTATCGAAATGCTCTTGCTCGACGCCGCTCGCTCTAAAACCGGTTGACCCGGGCGATCGGTCGCCACGCTGTATCCTCTTCGATCAGGTTGGTTCGGCAACCATTTTCTGCGAAAGAATTGTCCGAACAAGGCAGTTTGTACCAAGGTTGGCCTTGTAAATCTGCGGCGATGACTGCACGTAGGGAATCGGCTGATACAAATTGAGAGGTTGGGGGTATGCGTTCGCTAGCGTCGTGCGTCTGTACGGCCCGTGCTGCTATTGTGGCTGCAGTTCTCGCCGTTAGCTTTTTGTTCGCAAGTAGCGCAGCGAATAGCGCCATCAAAGACGCGGTCGGCATTGAACTCAACAAATTGAGCGATGCCGGCGGCGGATGCCAGGCTTACTTCCTATTCGACAATCAGGGGACCGATGGCTACGGAAAACTCAAGATTGATCTTGTAGTTCTCAACTCTGACGCGGTTTTCGAGCGCTGGTTCGTGTTGAACGCGGCACCACTCGAAGCAAAAAAGCGAACAATGAAGATGTACGAGTTTTCTCAGTTGTCATGCGACGAGATCGGGAGTTTCCTAATCAACGGTGTTGTGGAGTGTCAGCAGGGCAAACGTTCTAAGAAGGATTGCGAAAAGCGCTTGGTACCATCGAGCCGTGTTGATGTTGAGCTCATAAAATAGATCGACGCAGAAAACATACTTAACGTCACGTTGTTGTAACTACTTTCTCCGAGAACAATTGGGAGTTAGCAACAGACCGAATCGCCGCAAGGAGCTCTTATGAGGATCGCGCGCCTCCATACTTTGGCACTCCATACTTTGGCACTCCTTTTTGCTACGGCGCTCCCACTGAGCGCGACTGCGTCTGAAGGGCTTTTTTCGCCAACAGTGACGGCGCCGGAAGAGTTCGGACTTGAGCCGCACTGGATCGAGCTAGTTTCGACAGGGTCCAGAGCGGCGATCGATGCCACAGCTAGTCAGGGCGAAACCTCGGACACGGCTTCGGTTTATGAGGAGGCCTTAGACAGCCTGGCTGTAGTACGTCCGACATTGCCATATGGAGCGGAAGAAGGGCGGGAAGACCCTCGGACCCTTGAGCCGATTGCCTATATTAATGTGCAGCAGAAAACACTGCTGCCTGCATCGACCGCGCTGGGCTCGCGTTCGGTTGTGCGTACTTCGCCTATCGAGCTGACAGCCCCTGCACTGAAGAAGTCGCAACTCGTTGCCAGACTAATGACGGAGCCGTTGAACGAGATGGTCGTTCGAGACGAGCTCAAATCCAGCAGATCAGGGGAGCTGCTCGAACCTCGGAACATCCTTGCGACACAGATTAACGGCAAAGTTATCGCCCAGCCTGTCACAGTCATTATCTCGTTGAAGGATCAGCAGCTCGATGTCTATCGGGGGCTTGAGCGCGTTGAAACTACGCGCATTTCGAGTGGCAAGCCGGGATACCAAACGCTAACAGGTGTTTTCGGCATCCTGCAGAAAAAGCCAGAGCACTACTCGAACCTCTACGACAATGCTCCGATGCCCTGGATGCAAAGGCTGACGCGGACCGGCACAGCGTTGCATGCGGGCGAGGTGCCGAAGCGTCCAGCTTCCCACGGCTGCATACGCATGAACCATGACTTTGCACCAAAGCTCTTTCGCATGACGGAGATCGGAGGCAAGGTGGCGACGCTCACCGGATCGATGGTTGAGCCGAAGCTCATTGAAAACAACACGCTGGTGATGCCGCGCTCGATTGCCGATCTCGGCGAAATGGCCGAGAAAAGTATAAAGGCGGGGGTTCGCGAAAGCGCATTGGCCGCTGCGGGATCGCCGAGTGCCACGGTAAGCAGCCAAGCTAACGCGAGCACGAGATACGAGCGGCCGTGGCACATGCTCGTGACTCGCCGAGAGCAGCGAGACATCGCCATTGGCGTGCAGGAAGCACTCGCTGCGATGGGCTACCTTGAGCCGCAAGACAAGTTTGTGGGTTATATCGGAGCAGGCACCCAAAAGGCCATTCGTGCGTTTGAGAAAGACCATGGGCTACGCCCGCGTGGCGTTTTCAACGAGAGAATCGCGACGAAGATCTACGAGGAAGCTGGCAAGGGTCCGCTTCCCGACGCCTATCTGTTCCTTCGCCGAGGGTTCAGCCAGGTGCGCAATGTCCCGGTTCAGCTTCGCGATCCAGAAAAGCCGCTCGGAACACATCTGTTCACTTACGGGTATTCTGCCGAGCGAGGAGAGCCAGGTTGGGTAGGCATCAGCCTTGAAGGTGAAGACTCCGAGAAAGTGCTCGATCGGATCACCATCCCAGACGCCATGCGAGATGAGATCGCCAAAGGCCTCACCTCGGGCGCCTCGTTCATCGTTGCAGACGTTGCCAAGCACTCGTCAGTACTGCCCGAAGGCGACGACTTTATCGTGCGCACAAACGACTCGGCCAAGTCGGTCGGGGTGGCAAAGAGGCCTACTGCTAGGAAGCGCAAACGCGCATCGACGCGCCGCGCTGCGCCGCCCAAGAAGAGAGTAGTTCGCGCTCAACCGCAGCGAAATAAGGTGCGACGCACTGTTTCCGGACCACGCGGCTTCGGGCCATTCAGACGCCGTTAGAGCAGCCTTACTTGAGTGTGGTCTTTGAACGCTCAAATGCTGCGCGTAGTTGCCGTCGGAGCAGTTTCCCATTTGGTCCTTTGGGGAGCACCTCGACTTCAGTATAGATGCGCGGACATTTGTAGCGTGCTAGGTGCTCCGCCGCGTACATCTCCAAGTCGGTTTGCTCAACTTCACCATTAGCAACGAAGAATAGAGCGATCACGGTGGTATCCGCCTTAACCAAGACCTCGACCGCAGCGCTTTCCGCAACACTAGGGTGCGCGTTCAACGCGTTCTCGACCTCAAGCGGCGACACGCGGATGCCGCCAGCGTTCATCATATCGTCGGCGCGCCCGAGATAGGTGAGTGCGCCATTCGGAGACATGCTCACGAGGTCTCCCGTGAGAAACCATTCTCCCTCAAAGCGTGCTGCTGTGTCGGCCGCAGCGCCCCAGTAGTACAACATCATGCCAGGGTCCCGTCGCGAAATGCTGAGGACGCCTGGTTCGCCGCGCTTCACGGGAGCCCCGTCGCCCAACACGGCAAGGCGCCGCCCGGGTTGCGGAAAGCCCAGAGTCCCATCGGGGGCAGGTCGGCTTGGACTCCCCGATATGAAGGTGGAGCATTCGGACATGCCGAACGCCTCGAAGATCGGTGTGCCTGTAGCAGTCTCCCAAGCCGACCGCGTCGCATCAGGCAGCTTCTCGCCGGCCGACAGCCCATGGCGAAGCGATGGAGAGCGGTTTGGAGGCCTCCTGAGCAGTTGCCGATAGACGCCAGGCGATGCGGCGAACATCGTTGCGTCATACATCTCGATAAGTGCGCCGAGTTGATCCGGTTTCACGCCGTTCGAGGGGATGAGCGATGTGGCGCCGCATGACCAAGGATCCAGCAATCCGGTCCCAAGCGTATACGTCCAATTGAAGGATCCTGCGTGCATCAGCCGGTCGTCTTCATGAAGACCATACCAGCCGTCCCACATCATCCGGCGCGCCCAGATCGCACGGTGAGCATGCGTAACCGCACGTGGGCTACCTGATGTGCCAGACGTATAGATGATGTAGCCGGGCCGATGGGGATCGCCCAGCGAATAAGTCGCTGGCGGCAACGAATAGAGACTTCTAAATAGTTCGAGCCCGACCACGGTGCACGGCGTGTTTGCTGGAAGGGCGATCTCTGGCCCAGCAACGATCAAGCTGGGCGAAACATCCTCGACGATCTGAGAAACCTCGTCTTCCGTCAGCAGCGCGGATGTTGGGACCGGTACGATGTCGGCTGCAAGTGCAGCCAAGTAGCAGATCGGAAAATCGGTGCTGTTGCCGAGGCGCATGAGTAGACGGTCACCCGGCTGCAGACCCAGTTCGAGCAGCCCACTCGTTGCGCCAAGCACCGCGGATTCCAGTTCGCCATAGGTCCAGGTTTCCGCGCCATCCGTCGAAACCACAGATAGCGCCGTCTTCTCGTGAAGCTCGCCTGCCCGTGACAAGACGTAAGCGGCCAGGTTGAACGGTTCGGGGCAGGGCTCTGGAAGGCCTTGATCGAAGATTGCATCCATCGAGAGCCTGCTACGCGCTTCATGTTCGCCGTGCAACCCTCTCAATGCGTCAAGCGAACGTGATGTCATGTGTGATGACCTCGGTCTGTCAGTCGGGACAGGCTTGTATCTGGCAGCTCAGTGTTGCCGGTTCTGACTGAGGCGGATGGAGCAGACCCCATGTCGAATTTCGATTCACTGTCGAGCTTCACCATGGAAGGGCTCGGCTTTCTCTCAACGCTCTTCATTTTTGTAATCGGGCTTGCTGTCTTGGCCATTGCGGTCGTCTTCGTGATCGACGTCACCCAGAAGCGCGATGCCGTGCGACGCAATTTTCCAGTGCTCGGCCGCTTTCGCTACGTGTTCTCCAAGCTTGGGGAGTTTTTTGGGCAGTACTTTTTTGCGATGGATCGGGAGGAGATGCCGTTCAATCGCGCTGAGCGTGAGTGGGTCACCGCCTCGGCAGCAGGTCATGACAACACGGTGGCTTTCGGCTCGACGAAGAATCTTACGCCCGTTGGTACCGTGATCTTTGTGAACTGCCCATTTCCGACATTGACCGAGGACTCTGTTCCCACCCCGCCGATCACCATTGGTAAGTACTGCGACAACCCTTATGAGTCGCGGTCGATCATCAACATTTCGGGGATGAGCTACGGCGCGCTCTCGCAGCCGGCGGTTCGTGCGTTGTCAAACGGTGCCAAGCTCGCCGACTGTTGGCTCAATACCGGCGAGGGCGGTCTGTCTCAGCACCATCTGGATGGGGGTTGTGACATCGTATTCCAGATCGGCACTGCCAAATATGGTGTGCGAGATATGGATGGCCAGTTGGATCTGGATCGTTTGCGAAGCGTCGCCGGGCATCCGGAAGTCAAGATGTTCGAGCTGAAGATGAGCCAAGGTGCGAAGCCCGGCAAAGGCGGCATCTTGCCAGCGGTAAAGGTGACTGCCGAGATCGCCGCCATTCGCGGGATACCTGTACAGCAGGCGTCCCTTTCTCCAAACGGACACACTGACATCCGCAACGTTTCGGAGCTTGCGGATATGATCGAGCGCATTCGCGAAACCACAGGCAAGCCGGTCGGATTTAAGACCGTCGTCGGAGCTTATGGCTGGCTGAACGGGTTGTGTGAGGAATTCAGCCAACGGGGTATCGAATCCGCGCCGGACTTCATTACGGTGGACTCCGGTGACGGCGGCACGGGTGCTGCGCCAATGCCCCTAATGGACAATGTGGGCTTGCCGGTTAAGGAATCGCTCCCAATGGTAGCCGATATCCTCACCCGTCATGGGATGAGAGACCGCGTCAAGTTGATCGCGTCCGGCAAGCTCATCACACCTGCGGAGATTGCGTGGGCCTATTGCGCGGGCGCAGACGTGGTCGTGTCAGCGCGTGGCTTCATGTTTTCGCTGGGATGCATCCAGGCCCTCAAATGCAACAAGAACACTTGTCCCACCGGGATCACCACACATGATCCGCGCTTGCAGCGCGGGCTCGACCCCAGGGACAAGGCGGTGCGCGTAAAGAATTACGTTGAGCGTGTGAGATACGATGTGGGCGTTATCGCCCATTCGTGCGGCGTCCCCCATGCGCGCGCGCTGAAGCGCTACCACTGCCGGCTTGTGCAGAGTTCAGGCAAGTCGGTCCCGCTGGATGAGCTCTGTCCGCCGGTGGCCGCTTGATGTTCGGGCGTGAAGACGACGGTGGCCAGCGGCGGCAGGGTCAGGTTCAGCGAGTAGGGGTGACCATGGCGGGCCACCTTGTCGGCCTTTACCGAGCCCAGGTTGCCAACGCCGGAGCCGCCATACGCTTCGCAGTCCGTATTGATGCGCTCCAGCCAACGTCCGCCGGACGGCACGCCGACACGGTAGCCTTCACGTGGAACCGGTGTGAAGTTGCAGACCACAAGAGCCGGCGGGTCGCCAATGTTCCCCACACGCAAGAAGGCGATCACGCTTGCTTCGTTGTCCGTCGTGTCCACCCAATCAAACCCGCGAGGTTCGCAGTCGAACACGTGTAGGGCCGGCGTTGTGCGATAGAGATGGTTGAGGTCGCCAATTAGCTTTTGCACACCCTTATGCATGC
Organism: Methyloceanibacter sp.; assembly: GCF_058506495.1. Classification (NCBI taxonomy): domain Bacteria; kingdom Pseudomonadati; phylum Pseudomonadota; class Alphaproteobacteria; order Hyphomicrobiales; family Hyphomicrobiaceae; genus Methyloceanibacter; species Methyloceanibacter sp. The sequence goes on from NZ_JBZMXT010000038.1 coordinate 18,030, forward strand.
CATCGGCAAGCAAGTGCCAATCGAGACTCTGATCGTGGTTCCACTCGGCTTCTTGAGCGAACTCGCCACCCATGAAGAGAAGTTTCTTGCCGGGGTGTGTCCACATGAAGCCAAAATAGGCGCGGAGATTTGCGAACTTTTGCCAACGGTCTCCGGGCATTTTGTTCAGCAGTGAGCCTTTGCCGTGCACGACCTCGTCGTGTGATAGCGGCAACACAAAGTTCTCCGAGAACGCGTAGAGCAAGCCGAAGGTGAGTTTATCCTGATGATGACTGCGATGGATCGGCTCGTTCTGCATATAAACAAGGGTGTCGTGCATCCAACCCATATTCCATTTGAAGCCGAAGCCGAGCCCGCCCACATATGTCGGTCGAGAGACGCCTGGCCAGGATGTCGATTCCTCGGCCACGGTTGTGCTGCCTGGGTGTTCAGAGAATACGAGCTCGTTTAGCCGCTTGAGGAATGCGATCGCTTCAAGATTCTCATTGCCGCCATACCGGTTCGGGATCCACTCACCATCGTTGCGGCTGTAATCGAGATAGAGCATCGAGGCGACGGCATCGACGCGCAGTCCATCGATACCGAACCGTTCCATCCAGAATAGAACATTGGCCAGGAGGAAGTTCATCACTTCACGGCGGCCATAGTTGTAGATCAGCGTGTTCCAGTCTTTGTGGAAGCCGAGACGCGGGTCCTCATGCTCATAGAGAGCCGTGCCGTCGAAGCGGCCGAGCCCATGCGCGTCGGTGGGGAAGTGCGCGGACACCCAATCCACCATCACGCCGAGATCTTCGGCATGACACTGGGCCACAAAGTCTGCGAAGTCTTCCGGCGTTCCGAAACGAGACGTCGGTGCGTAGAGGCCGATAGGCTGATAGCCCCAGGAACCGTCGAACGGAAATTCGCTCACCGGCATCAGTTCGATATGCGTGAAACCGAGATCCTTAACGTAGGGAATGAGCTTGTGAGCGAGTTCGGCGTAGCTCAGATAGCGATTGCCCGTGCCTCGCATCCACGAACCGAGATGGACTTCGTAGATCGATATCGGTGCATGAATACTGTTAGCGTCCTTCCGCTCTGCGTGCCAGGGCGTATTGGTTGCTACGCGCGAGGGGAGCCCATGCACGATCGAAGCCGTCGCCGGAGGATGCTCTTGTTCGAAGCCAAACGGATCGGCCTTTAGCGGCAACAGCTCCTTATCCGGCCCAAGGATCTCATACTTGTAGAGCGCGCCGGCCTTCAGGCCGGGTACGAAGATTTCCCAGACGCCTGCTTCGGGTCGCTTTCGCATGACGTGGCGGCGTCCGTCCCAGTCATTGAATGGACCCACCACGCTAACGCGGGTCGCATTCGGCGCCCATACGGCGAAGGCAACACCATCGACGCCCTCGTGGCGGATCAGGTGCGCACCAAGCTTCTCGTAGAGGCGGTGATGTGTACCTTCGCTCAGGAGGTGCAGATCAAGCTCTCCAAGGATCGGACCGAACCGATATGAGTCATCAATCTCTTCGGTCACGTCTCCGCGCTTGGAACGCTTTAGATACTCGCTCGTGAACGTCATGGGGAGCTTAGCGCCGAAGAAGCCCGCCTTGTGCAAGCGGGTAAGCGGGATTTCTTCGCCGGTTTCCGGGTCGAAGACAGTGACGGAATCGACGTCGGGAAGAAAAGCCCGAACGGAAGCGCCATCGCGAGACCGTTTCAACCCAAGGACCGCAAAGGGATCGCCGTGTTCGCCGCGCGCAATAGCGTCCATCTCGGCTTGGCTCGGCATCCAGTCTTTACGCTGCAGGGGTTCGTTTGAAGTCGATGCAGGTTGCGTCACGTCGGGTTCTTCCAAGGGACTGACGAAGTTGAAAGCGTCGCACTATCTGAAATCTGAAAGCTTGACGATACTGCGGCACAGGACCCGATCGGGCGCAAGAGTTGTTTACGGCCTTGCCCGCGGGCCGAAAACGACGAGCCAGTCTTAGCTATGCCCAGCGCCCGGCAGCCGCTCGATCGGCAAACCAGAGAACCTCTCCCCGTGCTCGGATATGAGAGGCCGGAAAACTCTCGTCTCCAGATAGGATTTTGTCGAGTACCTCTCGCTTGCTTTCGCCGGAAACGAGAAAGGCAACGATCTCGCTGGCATTAATCGCGGGATAGGTCAGGGTGACCCGTTCCTCCACACGTCCTTTAGGGACTGCCGCGACCCAACGGTCGCGCACTTTTAAGACCGGTTCATGGGGCAGGAGCGATGCTGTGTGTCCGTCCTCGCCGAGGCCGAGCAGTGTGATATTGAGCAACGGCCGAGCGGCTTTGAGCGTGCTCGCTCCATAGAGATCTTGCAGCATCGCCTCGTAGTCTCGCGCGGACTCCTCCAGGGTGACGCCAACTGTTTCAACAGGATGAACGTTCTGCGGCGGTACGGGAACATGCGAGAGGAAGGCTACTCGCGCCATGCCGTAGTTGCTGGCTGGGTCGCTTGGGGGCACGAAGCGCTCGTCTCCGAGAATCCAATGAACGCGGTCCCAAGGCATCGTCGACTTGGCCGGCTCCTGAGCAAGCAGCTCGTACAGAGGTTTAGGTGTGTTTCCTCCGGACAACGCAACGACGGTCCGTTCCGGTCTAGAGGCCGCGTGTGCGCATAGAAATTCGGCCCCTTTCTGCGCCAGGTCGCCCGCGTCCTCACATATTCGCAACGTGCCAAATGCTGGTGTCATCTCGCTGCCCTATGTGAATTTGTGAGCCCGATACCGCCCAATAAGGGCATTGGTGGAGGAATCGTGGCTCAGGTTCGGCTCATCCTTAGCTTCAAGTTCGGGGATAATCCGATTGGCAAGCACCTTTCCGAGTTCCACACCCCATTGGTCGAACGAGTCTATGTTCCACACAGCACCTTGCGTGAAGACGCTGTGCTCATATAGCGCAACAAGCCGCCCCAGTGTCTTTGGGTCGAGCTTTTCGGCAAGGATCATATTCGTTGGCCTATTACCCTCTGTGACACGGAACGGCGTCTGCGCAGCAGGTGATCCTTCCGCTGTTAACTCCGCAGCCGTCTTGCCGAAAGCAAGCGCCTCGGCCTGTGCGAACAAATTGGCCATGAGCAGATCGTGCTGATGGGCGAGGGGGCTCAGTGGCGTTAGGAAGCCGATGAAGTCACATGGGATCAGCTTCGTGCCCTGATGAATGAGTTGGTAGAACGAGTGCTGACCATCTGTCCCAGGTTCACCCCAGATGATTGGCCCGGTTTGCAGGTCCACGTGTTTTACGGCCATATCCACATGCTTGCCATTGCTCTCCATCTGCAGTTGTTGGAGATAGGCCGGAAAGCGCTTCATATGCTCCGAGTAGGGGAGAACGGCGAGCGTCTGCGTGCCGAAGAAATTGTTGTACCAAACAGTCAAGAGTCCCATCAGCATGGGCAAGTTCTCTTCGGCCGGCGCCGTTCGGAAATGCTCATCCATCTCATGGAAACCGGCGAGCATGTCGCGGAACCCGTCTGGCCCGATGGCGATCATCGTAGAGAGACCGATCGCCGAATCCATCGAGTAGCGGCCGCCGACCCAGTCCCAGAACTGGAACATGTTGGCGGTATCGATGCCAAACTTCTCAACGCCCTCAGTGTTGGTGGAGTTAGCAACGAAGTGCTTCGCTACGGCGTCCTCCGACCCGAGCCTCTCGACCGCCCAGGCGCGGGCCGTCGCCGCATTCGTCATGGTCTCGAGCGTCGTGAACGTCTTGGAAGAAACGATGAACAGTGTTTCTTCGGCATTGAGATCTCGCGTGGCTTCATCGAAGCAGGCACCGTCCACGTTGGAGACGAAGCGGACCGTCATGTCGCGGTCCGAATAGGGGCGGAGAGCGAGATAGGCCATCTCTGGCCCGAGATAGGACCCGCCAATGCCAATGTTGATGACATTCTTGATGCGTTTGCCGGTATGGCCGACCCACTCACCGCTGCGGATCTTGTCGGCGAAGACGGACATGCGATCGAGCACGGCGTAAACGTCGAGCACGACATTGTGTCCGTCGACTTCGATCACTTTGTCGCGTGGCGCCCGCAAGGCCACATGCAGGACGGCGCGCTTCTCCGAGACGTTGATCTTTTCGCCACGGAACATGGCGTCGCGCCGCTCGGCAACTTTTCGCTCCTTAGCGAGTTCGACGAGTAGTAACTTTGTCTCTTCAGTGATGCGCTGCTTCGAGTAATCGAGCGTCAGTCCGGCCCCCTCAACCGTGAACTTCTCAGCACGGGAGGCATCCTCGCGAAACAAATCGCGCAGATGCACGCCCTTTATCATTTCGTGGTGAGCGGCAAGCTTCTGCCAGGCTGGCGTATCAGTGACGTTGGACATTGCAAAAGCCTCCTTAGCCGAGCGCCTTG
>NZ_JBZMXT010000039.1:0-22278 GCF_058506495.1 Methyloceanibacter sp.
GCCCTGTCAGCATGGCCTCTTTCTAACGGCTTTGGCCTACGACTTAATGTCCCATGACTCAACGTAATTCCGCGCAACTCAGCAATCGACGCCAGCAGCTGGCCGAAATCCGCCAATCTTTGGGGCAAAACTCGCTTGTATTGATCGGGCTCATGGGAGCAGGAAAGTCGGCGGTCGGCCGCCGCTTGGCGGCTTCGCTCGACCTGCCCTTCACGGATGCCGATAGCGAAATCGAGGCCGCTGCTGGTCAGAGCATCGGCGAGATATTCGCCGAGCACGGCGAGGCTTACTTTCGGACGGGCGAGAGAAAGGTCATCGCGCGGTTGCTTGAAAACGGACCTCAGGTCCTAGCAACTGGCGGCGGCGCGTACATGGATCCGGAAACCCGGGATGCCATCAAGACGCACGGGACCTCGATTTGGCTCAAAGCCAATCTACGCGTCCTGATGAAACGTGTGGGACGCCGCGACAACAGACCTTTGCTGCAAGTAGACAACCCTGAGGCCGTGATGAAAAAGCTGATGGCAGAACGGCACCCCATCTACGCAGGCGCAGACATTACGATTGAGAGTCGCGAGGCGCCGCACGAAGTAATGGTCGGGAACATCCTCGACGCCCTTGCGTCCCAGCTCGCGCAAGAGACGCCGCGCGGGATCGAGGATCGGTTAGAACAACAACCGGAAACGGACTGACTGTGGAACAGGTTGAATCGGTGCAGGGACGCAGCGCGGAAACGGAGATCTTGGTGACTCTGGCGTCACGCGGTTACCCAATCATCATTGGCGAGGACCTCACGGCTGACGCAGGGCCGCGCTTGAAGGAGCTCCTTCCCGGCGCACGCTTTGCTGTTGTCAGCGACGCGAACGTAGCTGCGCTTCATCTTGACCCGCTGAAGGCTAGCCTAGAGAGGGAGAACCTGTTTCTGGGCTCGGCCGTCGTCGCGCCCGGCGAATCCAGCAAGAGTTTTCCCGTGCTTGCCAAATTGAGCGAAACGCTTCTTGAACTCGGTGTCGAACGCGGCGATTGCGTTATCGCATTCGGTGGCGGTGTGGTGGGAGACTTGGCAGGGTTCGCTGCGTCTATTCTCAGGCGCGGCGTCCGCGTTGTGCAGATGCCGACCACACTTCTCGCTCAAGTCGACTCGGCAATCGGCGGAAAGACAGGAATCGACACACGACAGGGCAAGAACCTCATCGGCACGTTTCACCAACCGAGCCTTGTCCTGTCGGACATCTCTGTCCTCTCGACCTTGAGTGAACGCGAGTTCCGAGCAGGCTACGCCGAAGTCGCAAAGTACGGACTGCTTGGCGATGCCGGCTTCTTCAGCTGGTTGGAGGAGCATTGGGCCGACATCTTTTCCGGCGAGACAGACAAGCGTCGATATGCGGTAGAGACGAGCGCCCGAGCGAAGGCGGCCATCGTTATTGAGGACGAACTTGAGGTGAGCGGCAAACGCGCTCTACTCAATCTGGGGCACACCTTCGGCCATGCCCTTGAGGCCTTCGCGGGCTATTCGGACCGATTGCTGCATGGCGAGGCAATTTCCATTGGCATGCGGCAGGCCTTCGCCTATTCGGTCGAGCGGGCCCTATGCTCCGCCGACGACGCCGCGCGTGCGGAAGCACATTTCAAAGCCGTCGGCCTTCCGACACGGGTCTCCGAAATTCCTGGCGACAAGCCGACGCCGGGCGAAATGCTGCGCCTGATGGCCCAAGACAAAAAGGTCAAAGGCGGCAAGATGGTTCTCGTACTGGTAAACGGTATCGGCGACGCCTTTGTCGAGAACGATGTTTTAATGTCGCAACTGACGGATTTTCTGCAGCGGGAGTGCGCAACCCAATGACCCTGGCCTTGGGACTGACACTTGGCTCAATCTTTGGCCTTCTCATTATCTCTGCCTGTTTCTCCGGTTCCGAGACGGCGCTTACGGCAGCAAGCAGGGCGCGCATGCACGCGCTAGAGGAAGACGGGAACGCTCGGGCAAAACTCGTCAACCGCCTTCTGGCCTCCCGCGAGCGCCTGATCGGCGCACTGCTGCTCGGAAACAATCTCGTCAATATCGCTGCCTCGGCGTTGGCCACGAGCCTGTTCCTATCAGTCTTCGGTGAGGCCGGCGTGGCTTACGCCACGTTTGTTATGACCGCGCTGGTTGTCGTCTTCGCCGAGGTAATGCCGAAAACCTACGCCATTCTGAACGCAGACAAGATGGCGCTCGCCGTGGCGCCCGCCCTGAAAGTTCTGGTCGCCGTCCTTGCACCTGTGACGGCCGCGCTCCAGTTCGTCGTTCGCCACACATTCAGCCTGTTTGGCTCGAAGATCGATGCCGACACGGACGTTCTGTCGGCCCATGAGGAAATCCGTGGCGCTATCGAGCTGCACCACAAAGAGGGCGGCGTGGTGAAGGGAGACCGCGATATGTTGGGCGGCGTGCTGGACCTTCGCGACCTCGACGTATCCGACATTATGGTTCACCGGACCAAGATGGTGGCCATTGATGCAGACTTGCCGCCGGAGCAGATCATCGACCAAGCGCTTCAGAGTTCGCACACGCGGCTACCCCTATGGAAGGGAGAGCGCGAGGAAATCGTCGGCGTGCTTCACGCCAGAACGTTATTGCAGGCTCTTCGCGATGCACAGGGCGACGTCAGCAAGATCGATGTAATGACTCTCGCGGCCCCGCCGTGGTTTGTGCCTGATACCACGACACTGAAAGCGCAACTCGCCGCATTCCTGAAGCGTAAGGCGCATTTCGCGATCGTCGTCGATGAGTACGGCGAGGTGGAAGGTCTGCTCACGCTCGAAGATATCATTGAAGAGATCGTCGGCGACATTACCGATGAGACGGATGTGGCGGCTACGGACGCGCAGCCGCAGGCCGATGGCTCGCTCATCGTTGAGGGGCTGGTGCCAATCCGCGACGTGAACCGGCTTATGGATTGGGATCTCCCGGACGAAGAAGCCACAACAGTCGCTGGCCTTGTCATCCACGAAGCCCAGACCATTCCGAACGCCGGTCAGACCTTCAACTTCCATGGGTTCCGCTTCGAAATTATTCGGCGCCATCGCAACCGCATTACGCGGCTGCGGGTGGTGCCTCTGCGAGGCCCACGGACTCCAGCCGAAGCGCCAGCAAATGGATCTGCGAATCCGCCGGCGAGCTCAGCCTCCTAACTTCCATGACAGCCGTTACTGCGCTGCATCCTCCGGCGTCATTGCGGTGACAGCCAGCGCGTGTACTTTGCCAGCCAATTCGTCTGCCAACACCGCGTTGACCATTCGATGACGCTCTAGTCGGGACTTCCCCTCAAAAGCCAGCGACACCACGCGAACTGCAAAGTGACTTTCTCCAGTTCCGGGCGAGCTAGCATGCCCCGCGTGATGATGAGATTCGTTGACGACTTGCAGCGCCTCGGGCGAGAAGGCGGCGGTCAGTTTTTCTCGGATTGTTTCTTCGACACTCATACGGCCCATAAGCCCTCGGAATAGCCGAACAACGCAGTTGCTAGCATGGAGTGGCAGTTCTCTACGCTATGGCGCTTTGTCACGCACTTAACCCTCCAGTTTATCGTCATTGTCATCGTCGAGCCATCCTTGTTGTGCCCAATCCCGATTCCCATAATGCCGGTCTCATGAAGCTTGATTCAAAAATCTTCGACCAACTAAGGGTCAAACCAGACGAGGACCGCTCGCTGCGCGATTCCGCGCCCGAATGCGAATGGGAGGGTTGCAACAAGCCTGGGCTATATCCAGCGCCGAAGGGACGAGGACTCGAGGGGCAGCACTACCGCTTCTGCATCGACCACGTGCGCGAATACAACAAGGGCTATAACTATTTCTCCGGCGTACCCGACGACGAAGTCGTGGCCCAGCAAAAGGCCGATCAAGTCGGCGACAGGCCCACATGGTTCGTCGGCGTGAACGCATACGGCAAGGGTAAGGGACGCGGCCGAGGCCGAAGCCGAAGCGGCGGCTACGGGCACCGTTTCGAAACTCAAGACCCATACGGTCTGTTTGGCGAGCAAGGTCCCGCGCGTGAAGCACCGGGACGGGTCCGCCGGCCGCTGAAGCGACTCGAACGCAAGGCTCTCCGGCAACTAAATTTGGAAGACGACGCGACGAAGCAAGACATCAAAGCGCGCTTTAAGGAGCTCGTGAAAAGGCTTCATCCGGACCACAATAACGGCGACCGATCCTCTGAGGACAAGTTGCGCGAAGTCATCCAAGCCTATAACTATCTAAGGCAAGCGGGGCTCGCATAGCCTGCGCCGCTAAACTCTTGCAAAATGGGCGTTTTGCGAGGGGCCGGTGCCGTCCTTGGGACGCGATGGGCGCCCATCACCGACAAAGGTTCATCAGCGATTATGACACTTGAAACAGCGACGAACGATGCTGGACTCCCGGATATGTCCGTTTCCGTGCGCCAGGTCTTCGGCATCGATACCGACCTTGAAGTACCGGCTTACTCCCAGGCCGATGCGCACGTGCCTGACGTTGACCCGGATTATCTCTTCAACCGGGACGTGACCCTCGCGATCCTCGCAGGCTTCAAACACAACCGCCGAGTTATGATCCAGGGCTATCACGGCACGGGCAAATCGACGCATATCGAGCAAGTGGCTGCCCGACTCAACTGGCCCTGTATCCGTGTGAACCTTGACAGCCATGTGAGCCGTATCGATCTCGTGGGCAAGGATGCGATCGTCATCAAGGACGGGCAGCAGGTTACGGAGTTTCGCGAGGGCATTCTGCCTTACGCGCTCCAGACCAATACCGCGCTCTGTTTCGATGAATACGACGCGGGCCGTCCAGACGTGATGTTTGTCATTCAGCGCGTGCTCGAGGTATCGGGTAAGCTAACCCTGCTCGATCAGTCGAAGGTCATTCGGCCTCATCCCGCATTTCGTCTTTTCGCGACCACAAACACGATTGGTCTCGGCGACACGAGCGGCCTGTACCACGGTACACAGCAAATCAACCAGGGTCAGATGGACCGTTGGTCGATTGTTGCCACGCTCAACTACCTCCCTCACGACGATGAGGTTGAAATCATCATGGCGAAGGTCAAGACCTTCAACACGGAGGAAGGGCGCAAAACAATATCGAATATGGTCCGCGTCGCCGAGCTAACCCGCAACGCCTTCATGAACGGTGACCTGTCGACAGTCATGAGCCCACGCACAGTGATTACGTGGGCGGAGAACGCTGAGATATTTGGCGATACCGGCACAGCTTTCGCACTGTCCTTCCTCAATAAGTGCGACGAGTTGGAACGTGGGCTGATCGCCGAGTTCTATCAGCGCTGCTTCGGTGAGGACTTGCCGGACTCGACCGCCAATGTTGCGCTGAGTTAGCGCACGACTGCAGGACTTCTCAGGATATCGTTATGGCTGGACCGAAACGGAAAGAGGCGCCTCTCGATCCGTTCAAGCGCGCGGTAACTTTGGCAACGCGCGCGATCGCTGCCGATAGCGGCGTTGAGGTCGTCTTCTCGAACGAACCCCCTGGCCTTGCTGGCAAGACGGCGCGGGTTCCCGAACCCTCGCGCGTGCCCACCCAGGAAGAGCTCGCGACAATTCGCGGACACGCGGACGCAGCCGCTCTGACAGTCTCTTGCCGTGACGAAACCCTGCATCAGCGCCTAGCTCCCTCTGGCGGAGAGGCCCGGGCAGTTTTCGAAGCCCTCGAACAAGCGCGTGTCGAGGCGATCGGCGCGACGCGTATGGATGGCGTCGCACAGAATCTTGCTGCTCGCACGGAGCAGCGCTACGCGCGCAGCCGGATTACTGAAGAGACAGAGCGTTCTGAAGCGCCGCTCCCCGACGCGCTCGCCCTCATGGCCCGCGAGCGCCTAACGGGTGAGGCACCTCCGGCGCGGGCGCGGCCGCTCGTCAATCTTTGGCGTAACTGGGTCGAGGAGCGCGCTCAAACACAGCTCGATCAAATGCAGGAGGCGCTGTTCGATCAGGAAGCGTTTGGCCAGCTTTCACGTGACCTCCTAACCGCATTGAACATGGCTGAGCAGCTGGACCAGGGTGAAGAGAGCGACGAGACATCAGAGGACGGTGAATCGGAGCCGGACTCGACTGATGACCAGGGGGACGAGGCGCAGGCGCAAGATGGCTCCGAACTCGCCCAAGAGTCAGACGCCGAACCCGACGATACCGCTGAAGACACTTTGGAGGATCAGGACGACGGTTCAACCGATCGGCTGGACGATGACGCGGACTCGGCGGATCTGCCGCGCCGCTCCGACCCCTGGCGTCCGAACTTTTCGGTCCTCGATGACCCCTCGGCTTTCGGCTACAAGATCTTCACGGACGAGTTTGACGAGATCGTTACGGCAGAGGACCTTTGCGACCCGGATGAGCTCGATCGTCTCCGCTCCTTCCTCGACAAGCAGCTCGTGTCTCTGCAAGGCGCTGTGGCACGGCTTGCCAACCGGCTGCAGCGGCGACTGTTGGCCCAGCAGGACCGCGGCTGGGACTTCGACCTGGACGAAGGAACGCTGGATGCTGCGCGCCTCACACGTGTCATCATTGACCCGATGCACCCCTTAACGTTCAAGCAAGAGCGCGACACCGAGTTTCGCGACACGGTGGTCACGCTGCTGCTCGACAATTCCGGATCCATGCGCGGCCGACCGATCATGGTCGCTGCCTGCTGCGCGGATATCCTAGCGCGCACGCTGGAACGGTGTGGGGTGAAGGTAGAGATCTTGGGGTTCACCACGCGAGCTTGGAAGGGTGGCCATGCGCGCGAAGCCTGGCTGAACGCGATGAAGCCTCCCCTGCCTGGACGCCTCAACGATTTGCGCCACATCATTTACAAGGCGGCGGACATGCCGTGGCGACGAGCGCGGCGCAATCTCGGCTTGATGATGAGAGAAGGTCTGCTCAAAGAGAATATCGACGGCGAAGCCCTGGCCTGGGCCCATAAGCGCCTCTTGGCACGCCCCGAACAGCGACGCATTCTGATGATGATCTCGGACGGTGCGCCGGTCGACGACTCCACGCTGTCCGTTAACTCTGGCGCATATCTGGAGAAGCATCTTCGCCAGGTGATCCACGAGATCGAAACGCGTTCACCGATCGAACTGTTGGCCATTGGCATAGGCCATGACGTGACCCGCTACTATCGCCGCGCCGTCACGATTACGGATGCGGAGGAACTCGCGGGCGCGATGACTGACAAACTGGCTGAACTCTTCGACGAAGACTCCGCACTTCGGGCGTTGCAGCGGGCCAATCCCAGCGCTGCGCGCGCAAGGCGAAAGGTGCTTCACTAGGTGACGGCGAATATGCGAAAAGTCACAGCGGCACTGGCGGCCGGTTTCCTATGCATTGCCGCCTTGTCGTTGAGCGCGCCCGCGCTCGTGGCCAAGCCGAGCACCCCTCTTTCTGGTCCGACGGCCGAGCGCGTTTCGGTCGTCCCCATCACGTTCGACCGAGATGACTCAAGCAAAACGAAGTTCGGAAAACTGACCTTTCGTGGCGGGCTCAACATTTTCGCTCGCTCAGTGCATTTCGGCGGCTATTCGGCGATCGCCCTGAACAGGTCCGGCACAACCCTCCTAGCCCTGTCAGACGCAGGTTCATGGATGCGTGCCACGCTCGACTATGACGGGCGTTGGCTAAAAGGACTGTCGGACGTCACCCTCGGTCCAATCCTCGGCAAAGACGGTAAGCCCGTTCGCTCGGAGTCCCGCCAGGATGCGGAGGGAATTGCTTTGCTCGCTGGCGACACGCGCAACGGCAACGCACTCGTCTCGTTCGAACGGGATCACCGCATCATGCGCTACCCGTTCACGCCGGAACGCTTTGGGCCTCCAGATAGCATGATCCCGCTGCCGAAAGCGGGGCGCGCCATGGGCGACAATCAGGGCCTGGAGGCTCTCGCCGTAATCCGGTCGGGCCGCATGAAGGACACGGTGGTTGCGTTCTCGGAACGCCTCAAGGACCGGAACGGCAATCTGATTGGCTGGCTGATCGGCGGCCCGGCGCCTGGCGCGATAACGGTGCGCAGGCTGGGCGGGTTTGACATCACTGGGGCCGCAGGCCTCCCCGATGGCGGCCTTCTGCTTTTGGAACGGCGCTTCCGCTACAGTGAAGGCGTGAAAATGCGCATCCGCCGGATAAAGGCCACAGACCTCAGGCGGGGCCGTTTGGTCACTGGCGATGTCCTGATCGAAGCCACCGACATTCTGAATATCGACAATATGGAAGGCATCGCGGTTCACCGCGCACCAGATGGCGAGAACGTCATCACACTGGTGTCGGACGACAACTTCAGCGGCTTTCAGCGCTCGCTGATCATGCAATTCACGCTGCCCTGAGGGCGCTAGAAGCGCCCAAACGGTTACGAGGTCGCTTGTGCCTCGGTGGCCTTGGCGATCTCCCGCTTCAGGCGCCTTGCTTTCAAGGAAAGCTCATCGTCAGCGGCCTTGAGCAGATAGGCGTCCAAACCCCCGCGGTGCTCAACGGTGCGAAGGGCGCTCGCGGACACGGTGAGTCGCACATCCTTCTTCAGTGTCTCACTCTGAAGTGTGACATTGCTCAGGTTAGGCAGGAAGCGGCGCCGGGTGCGGCGCTTGGCATGGCTCACATTGTTGCCGGTGAGCACGGCTTTGCCGGACAGCTCGCAGCGACGGGCCATAGTCCTTGTCCTTCCAACGAAAATCTTGTGATTACCCGCCGCTGCTCGTGACTTTCCACAAGCGCGAGGCTTAAGGCGGCGAGATATACGGGGATGACCGATTTCGGTCAAGATGCCAGCGCTATTTCCACCTGTCCGCCGAATTGACGAATCCAACTAATCCTGCTCACTGGTCCCACGAGGGAGACAAGTGACTGGAGACGAGGAAGGGCTGCGATTGATGCGGGTCGCACGACATGTCTTGATCACTGCGGCTGTGGCCGCGTTGATCGTCTGCGCCACGGGCCTGCAGTCCCCCGTCCTAGAGTCGCCTCCCCGAGCGGGCGTCGACGTTGCCCACGCAGAAACAGGCTCCGAGGATCAGATGTCGGACCCCGATGCGGATCTCGGCACGCGCGGCTCGATTCTCGATGAAGGCGATCCCTTCCCCATAGAGGGCCTTTATAACGACAAGAGTCAGCCTGATGCGGAGGCGGACCAGCCCGGCGGAGCACCACTCGCGGCTCCGAGACCGGAGCGCCTCGACACTTCGGCCCGCTTTCAAGTGACCTACAATGTCAGCCTAGGCCGGTTCAATCTTGGCAATTTCAACGTTGCAGGCACGGTCCAGAACGGCCAGTACAGCTTGCGCGGCAACGGCGTCTTCTCGGTGCTGAAGGGCTGGGTGTTCAATTGGCAGGGCTCGATCAACGGCTTTGGCGAGGCGACCACGGATGGCGCGAACCCGCGCTCCTACTCATTCAGCCAGAGCAATGGGAAATATCGCGAACGCCTCCGCATCAATTTCGGAGACGGCTACGTTCAGTCGGTCACGATCTGGCCGAAGCCCCGCCCCTACCCCGGCGAGATCGAGGTCACGAAGGAGCAAGTCCAGCACGTGGTCGATCCGCTCAGCGGCGCCTTCCTCACCGCGCGCTCCGACAACCCACGCGCCAACCTCAAGGTCTGCGATCAGCTGATCCCGGTCTTCGACGGCCGCTCCCGCTATGACCTCGTCCTGAAGCCGAAAAGGCGCGTGATGGTTCAGAACCGCGGCTCCTCCAACTACTCAGGGCCCGCTGCCGTCTGCCAGGTGAAATTCGTGCCCATCTCCGGCTACCCCCGCAGCGACCCGGGGATTGAGGAATTGCGCCAAGCCAATGGCATCGAAGCCTGGCTTGTGCCCTTGAAGGGCACTGGCATGTACGTGCCCTACCGCATCGTCGTTCCCGCCTTCGGGGGCTACACCGCGGACGTGGTGGCCACAACCATGCGCGCGGGCCGCTTAGGCCGCGCCGAGGCTCGCTAGGTCGGCCAAGGGTAAAGGCTCGCCCCCAAACCACAACATGTCGTGGAGAACAGAGCCCGAAAGTTTACGAACCCCTGATTCGTCACCGCTCTGTTCACGGTGTGGGCTTACGAGCGGTCAGCCTTGCGATCGCCCAGAAACAAGATCTAGCCGACATCCCGCGGGCGTAGGCGGCTATCGAACGCTCTCAGAATGCCGTGACAGGGAGCAGCAACGGCAAAGGGTTTCTTATATTGAGCTAGGCTAGAGCCCCGCGACACGCTCGCTGCCGCCCCAACCGTTAACGCGCAACCCGAAAACCACAATATGTCGTAGGGAACAGGGCCCGAAAATTTACGAACCCCTGATTCGTCGCCGCTCTGTTCACGCTGCGCTCCGGGATCGTGGAAACCCGCGCAAGAAAAGATTGCTAGACGTAGCGAAGGCGCGCGAAGCTGCTTACATGAGGGTACATAGGGATGCCTCGCATCATTGTGCCAGTTTGGGACGGAACATAAGCTGAATATGCCTGAGTCAGCGATTCGGACGGGATTCGTTCTCCTCCCGTTCGCAAGCCAGCCGGTATCGCGTTAAGAATTTCTCTGTATGTCTAAAGACTTATCCACGCAATCCACAGGCGCCCAGACGACTGGATCTCACGGCCCGCCCAACCGCGGCCGGGGCGTCACCGCCATTTTGGGGCCCACGAACACCGGCAAGACGCATCTAGCCATCGAGCGCATGCTGGCGCATGAGGTCGGCGTTATCGGCCTACCGTTGAGGCTGCTTGCGCGCGAAGTCTACGAGAAGGTGGTTTTAAAGGCGGGCCCCGGCGAAGTCGCCCTGATCACCGGGGAAGAAAAGATCAAGCCGCCGCGTGCCCGGTTCTATGTTTGCACCGTGGAAGCCATGCCGCGAGAGTTGGAGGCCGATTTCGTCGCGATCGACGAAATCCAGCTCGCTGCCGATGCGGAGCGGGGCCATGTTTTCACCAACCGCCTATTCCACGCGCGCGGCGCATCAGAAACTCTCCTACTGGGCGCAGCGACCATGCGCGAAGCGATCCGCGAGCTTTTGCCCGGCGCCAATCTCGTATCGAGGCCGCGCATGTCGAGTTTGTCCTACGCAGGCGAGAAAAAGATCACGCGCTTGCCGCGCAGGTCGGCCATCGTCGCTTTTTCCGCGAATGACGTGTACGCCATTGCCGAACTCGTGCGGCGCCAACGTGGGGGCGCGGCTGTGGTTCTCGGCGCCCTATCCCCGCGCACCCGCAACGCCCAGGTGGCCCTCTACCAAAATGGCGATGTCGACTATCTGGTAGCAACAGACGCTATCGGGATGGGCCTCAACCTCGATCTCGACCATGTCGCCTTTGCTGGCGTGCGGAAGTTCGACGGACACACCCATCGCAACCTGAACCCATCTGAGATCGGTCAGATCGCCGGGCGTGCCGGACGTCACATGAATGACGGCACATTCGGCGTCACAGGTCAGGCGGGGCCTTTCGACGCCGAACTCATCGAAAGGCTTGAAAGCCATGCCTTCGATCAGGTGGGTGTCTTGCAATGGCGCAGCCGCACGCTCAACACATCTTCGATCGAGGCCCTGAAAGAGAGCCTACGTGAGACGCCGGTTCACCCGCGCCTCATCCGCTCACGCATGGTCGACGATGTCATCGCGCTAGAGAACGTGACGCGCGACGAGGCCGTGTGCGACATGGCCAGCTCGCCCGCCGCCGTCGGGCTGCTCTGGGACATGTGCCAAATTCCGGACTACCGGCGCGTCTCCCCAGCAGACCATGCGGACTTGGTTGGCACGCTATTCGGCTATGTCATGAGCGACGAAGGCAAGATCCCCGAGGATTGGTTTGCTCGCCAAGTGGCGCAAGCGGACCGGACCGAGGGTGACCTCGACACGCTTTCAAATCGCCTTGCACAGATTCGAACCTGGACATTTGTCTCCCACCGCGCTCAATGGCTCTTCGATCCGGAGCACTGGCAAGAACGTACCCGGACGATCGAGGACAAGCTGTCCGATGCGCTTCACGAACGACTGACGCAACGCTTCGTCGACCGCCGGACCAGCGTCCTCATGCGCCGATTGCGCGACAAGGAGGAAATGATGGCTGAGATCGGCGAAGACGGACAGATCCTGGTCGAAAACCACTTTGTGGGACGGCTTGACGGATTCCGCTTCACGCCAGATTCGTCCAGCGATGGCATCCATGGGAAGGCGGCGCGCAACGCAGCAACCCAGATTCTGGCCAGCGAACTCGCACGGCGCGCAGAGGCGCTTGGTTCAGCCGCCGACGATACGATCACGCTGTCGAACAATGGCCGCATCTTGTGGCAAGGCTGCGAAATCGGGCGGCTGGTAGCCGGCGACACCGCTTTGAAGCCCCGTATTGAAGTCTTTGCCGACGAAACTCTGAGCGCGCCCGATAAGGCGCGGGTTTCGACACGGTTGGACACCTGGCTCGCCGCTCACCTCGATACCAAGCTGAAGCCGCTTATGGAGCTGAGCAACGCTGACGACCTTACGGGCCTTGCACGCGGGCTAGCCTTTCAGATCACGGAGAATCTGGGTGTGCTTCGGCGCGAAGGGGCATCCGACGATATCAAGGCATTAGACCAGTCCGATCGAAGCCAGCTGCGCAAATATGGCGTTCGCTTCGGGGCCTTCAATCTTTATTTCCCCGCGCTTCTGAAGCCCGCCGCGGCTGAACTTCTCTTGCAGCTCTGGGCGCTTCATGGTGGCCTCGGTCACGGTATCGACATTGACGCGATGCCGGAGCGGCCGCAGCAAGGTCTAACTTCGGTGCCCGCCGATGGCGCCCTGCCGGAGCCCTACTGGCGCGCGGCTGGCTTTTATGTGGCAGGTGGTCGCGCCGTGCGCATCGACATGCTTGAGCGGCTGTCTGACCTGATCCGCGCACGCGTGACGTGGCGCGCGGAGCCCAAGGTCAAGAGAACGAAGTCCCAAGCATCCGAGTCCCAAGCATCCGAATGCCAAGCGTCCAAATCCGACGCAACCACGACGCCTCAGCCGTCGCCAAGTCCAGCCGATGAGCACACCGCCAAGGCTCAGGACGCCCTAACGACAAAAACGGACGAGATCGAACCGACAGCCGAGGCACAAACAAACGAGCCAAGTGCCGCTCGATCAGCGGAGGTCGACACATCGACAGTGCTGGGAGCCAAGTCAGCGGCGGCCCCAGAAACGCCTCAGCCCCCGTCCGGGGCGACGGGCGACGGCGGTTTCCGAGTCGTGCCGGAAATGATGTCGATTGTCGGATGTTCTGGCGATGAGTTCGCCTCGATCCTGCGCGGCCTTGGATTCCGTCTCGAACGGCGCAAGATTGCTACGCCCGCCAAGCAGCAACCGCTTTCAACATCGACCGCAGCGGGAACAAGCGATGCCGGGGCACAAGACGCCGACGGGCTACAGGTGCCAGCCGAAGAGAGCGACCCAAGCTTCGACGAGATCTGGCGCCCCGCGAAGCGGCGGCATCAGCAGCCGCGGCACTGGCGCAATAAGGTCCGCAAAGGCCGTAACTCCAATGCCGAACACAGTGACGATAAAGCTGAGCGCGCTGCCCGCTCAGCCCCACGCGAGAATGCGAGCAAAGCGCCGCGGCGCGGAAAGAAGAACAATCGCTTCGGTGGGAATAGTCACGACCGCAGCCGTAAAGCCACCCAATCGCCAAGACGGGAGCCCCGAAAGCCAGAAGACTCGCCTTTCGCAGCCCTATTGGAGTTCAGAGAGACCTTGGCTACAGGCAAGCCGGGCAAGGACAATCAGGGCAAGGGGTAGCTTGGGCCAGGCGCGCGATGCCTTCACTTGTCGACACTTTGGCCCACACAGACAAATTTCACAGATGACAGGCCAGCGATTAGATAAATGGCTCTGGTGTGCCCGCATGGCGAAGACGCGCTCGGCCGCGACGCGCCTGATTGCGGACGGGAGGGTGCGCATCAATGGCAAGCGGGTCCGCAAACCCAGCAGGCTCGTACAACTCGGCGACGTCATCACGGCGACGCCACCCGGGCGGCTTGTCGTTTGGCGCGTCCTCAATGCAGCCGAACGGCGCGGTCCGGCATCGCTGGCTCGAATGCTCTACGAGGACCTGAGCCCGCCACTCGAGAGGAACGAGAGAGGGCCTGTCGGTGAGGCGCGCGTGGGAAACCGGCCAACAAAGCGAGACCGCCGGCGCATCGACCAGTTCCGCGCCCTCTCTAGCTAGAAGCCGCCACTTCGAGCAGTCGCTATGCCGTGTGAGAAATTCCGCCTCAAATTGGAATGGAACACTGAAAATCCTTCCTAAGACTCGAGCTTTCCCGGCAGGTTGCACGCCTTGTGCTGCCCAAACTATTGCTATAGGCAAAAGTCCTTTGTTCGGGATGAGAAGAGCGCCCGAGCTGGGCCTTAGAACCAGGGCTGAAACCCAGCCCCATAACGTGTGGAATCGATGACATACGTCGTCACTGAATTATGCATCAAGTGTAAGTACACCGACTGTGTGGAGGTGTGCCCTGTCGACTGCTTTTATGAAGGCGAGAATATGCTCGTCATCCATCCGGATGAGTGCATCGACTGTGGTGTCTGCGAGCCAGAGTGCCCGGCCGACGCCATTAAGCCGGATACTGAGCCGGACTTAGACAAATGGCTGGATGTGAATCGCGAGTACTCTGAGACCTGGCCGAACATCACGACCAAGAAGCCTTCGCCGCCAGATGCGGATGACTTTCTCAACCAACCGAACAAATTCGAGAAATACTTCTCGAAAGAGCCGGGTGAGGGGGATTAGCGCTGTATTTCCGGTCAATTGAGACCGAAAAAGCCGTCCTCGCATTAACCTTCTGGTCAAAATGTCGCAGTCTTTACCGTAAAACCGCCCACCCTCTAGGGACGGTCAACTTCCGATTTTGTGTTTTTTGTGATATAGAGCTAGCGAAATGGCGCAATGTTTTAGCGCGTGAGGCACCAAGAGAGGCGAGCCGGTTGGGCGCGCCTTTTTTCTGAGCTTCGAAAGGGTGTTAGCGATCGGATCCCCTGGTCGGCCGCACTCTTATTGTCCGCGAGAGCGCCCACCGGGCGTCGCCGGCGCACCGGTCGCTGGCCGTGTTCGACGCGGTTTTGCTCACGTTCCTCCGCTCTCACGCGCCCTATTACTTTCAATAGCGAGGCGAGTACATGGCAGAAAAGAAAAGACCCCAGCAGCGGAACGGCTTTCGGACGAATGAGTACATCGTGTATCCCGCTCATGGCGTGGGCCGCATCATGTCTATCGAAGAACAAGAGATTGCCGGTACGAAGCTTGAGCTGTTCGTGATCAATTTCGATAAGGACAAGATGACCCTTAGGGTGCCGACCACCAAGCTTGAAAGCGTCGGCATGCGCAAGCTGTCCGAAGACAAGATCGTGAAGAAGGCCCTGACAACCTTGAAGGGCAAGGCTCGGGTGAAGCGCACGATGTGGTCACGGCGCGCGCAGGAATACGAAGCCAAGATTAACTCTGGTGACTTGATCTCGATCGCCGAGGTTGTCCGCGACCTTTACAGGTCTGAGGCCCAGCCTGAACAGTCTTACTCAGAGCGCCAGCTATATGAAGCCGCGCTTGACCGGATGGCTCGTGAACTGGCTGCCGTCGAAAAGTTGGACGAGGACGGTGCGATTGCCAAGATCGACGAAATCCTTGCGAAGTCGGCACGAAGCAATAAGGCCGCCGCCGAGGCTGCAGAAGACGGTAAAGCTGCCGCTTAAGCGCCGCAACCAAACGACACTAAAGGGCCGGGTCTTGCACCCGGCCTTTTTTGTTCGCG
Organism: Methyloceanibacter sp.; assembly: GCF_058506495.1. Lineage (NCBI taxonomy): Bacteria > Pseudomonadati > Pseudomonadota > Alphaproteobacteria > Hyphomicrobiales > Hyphomicrobiaceae > Methyloceanibacter > Methyloceanibacter sp. Next base: position 15,742 of record NZ_JBZMXT010000039.1, read on the forward strand.
CGGCCATGCTCGCCTCAATCCGCACGCGGTACGGTTTCCAGTACTTCGATTTCGTGCGCATGCGATATCTCGATCATGGGACCGTTCCACCACTCGACCCACCCTCGCACGCGGATGCGCCGGCGCCGGCCTGGTAGACTCGGAAGGTCGAGCCCTTCAGCCTCCAAAACGGGCAGACGCTTTCGTGCAATGACAATGGTGAAGTCTTACCGCCAGCCTTCCCCGAAATTGATATAGACGCTCTTCTTCCCCTCCCCGATGCCGAACACGCGTCCTTCGACAAGTTGATAGGTGTGCCGGCGATAGCCGAGCACGGTCGGATTGTGCGCATCGAGGATTTGGTACGTGAGCGAGCGCCAGATCCCTCGCCTCGCTTCCCGGGCTTCGGCCTCGGCGGCTAGGAGCGGAACGAGACAAGCGCCGATGTCGGACTGTGCCGCAACCCGAGCAAGAACTTTTGCGATTAGACTCTCTTGGATCCAGATCGCCCCGCTGTCGCGGGCTACATGAATAGCCGCCAATAAATGGCCGTAACGATCTTCCTTCCTCGTATCACATTTCGGGCTGACAGGCCCTCTCCCAACGAGTTGAGCGAGCGCCTGCCGCGCCTGGAGGGCGAACGGCCAATCTTCGGAGCTCTGCCAATTCGGCGGTTCAACCGGCGCCAATATCCCCAACAACCGGACTTCCCGGCCATCTTTGAGGACGAGTGTTTCTCCGTCGACAACGGAGGACACTCTTGCGCTTTCTTCCGCGGCGTTTTTGCAGGGTCCAGCGAGACAGGGTGCCAACTGCATTCCAAGAGCGATGCAAAGACCGAAAATCAGACCACAAATACACATCCCGGCTTCTTAAGGATACAATCACTGCGGGAACAAGGACTTGCTGCCCGGCTCGGCGGGCCTCGCCTTGCTGGCAAGGATCCACCCTGTGCGGTTCTTGGTCCGGAAAGTGTCACAACTGACAGAAAACTTTTAATCTCGCTCGCGAGAGTCCCAGACGACCCAACCACGATCCACAGACGACGAGAAATGAGAGAACACTGATGACAGACGATATCAACGAGATGACCCGAAAAAACATGAAGGATTGGGTTGAGGCCGAACTCGAAGAAACTCTCGACGAAACGCTAGAGGCTGAGCTTTCCGAGCCCATGTTGAGTGAGGAGCTCCGGCAGATCTACAAGGCGGCCCATCCCCATGCGCTCGACCGACGCATCTATCTTAAGAATCTGCTTCGGCTTCAGGCCGAGCTCATCAAGATGCAGAGCTGGGTGGAGGAGACCGGTGCGAAGGTCCTGATCATCTTCGAGGGTCGCGACTCGGCAGGCAAGGGTGGCGTCATCAAGCGCATTACGCAGCGGCTCAACCCCAGAACAGCTCGGGTCGTCGCTCTCCAGAAGCCGAGCGAGCGCGAACAAAAACAGTGGTACTTCCAGCGCTACGTTCCGCACTTGCCGGCGGGTGGCGAGATCGTCCTGTTCGACCGGTCTTGGTACAATCGTGCAGGCGTCGAGCGCGTGATGGGGTTCGCAAACGACGAACAGGTCGAACGGTTTTTTCAAGACGTCCCAGAGTTCGAGCGCATGCTCGTCCGCAACGGTGTCATCGTCTTGAAGTACTGGCTCTCCATTACCGATGAAGAACAGCAGCTCCGTTTTATGATCCGAATCCACGACCCCATGAAGCAGTGGAAACTATCGCCTATGGATCTGCAGTCGCGCGTGCGCTGGGAACAGTACACGAAGGCCAAGGAGGAAATGTTCGCCCGCACCAGCATCCCCGAGGCGCCGTGGTACATCGTGGAAGGGAATGACAAGAAACGCGAACGGCTCAATTGTATCGAGCACATCCTGACAAAGATCCCATACCAGGAGGTCCCGTACGACAAGATCGAGCTTCCTGAGCGCGTCTTCAGCCCCGAATACGACCGCAAGACACTGCCTGCTGAGCTTTACGTGCCGAAGATCTATTAGCCGGCCTATTCGAGCGGACAAAACGCCGCAGGAACTTGCGGTCCGCAGTGCTCGCTCAGCTTACACGGACAAAGCCGGCAAGCCCCGTTTTGGTGCTCGATCGCGTGGCAATGAAACGCCCAGTCGCCGGGGTCGTCCGCAACAAGGCCGATGTTGATGGTTTCTTCCTTGTCGAGAACGAGGGTGCCGGTCCAATTGGAGGGCAGCGTGCGCTTGTTCGCACGAAGCGGCCGAAACACGAGGCCATGCAGATGTATTGGGTGGCGATTCAGGCTGGAATTGCGAAGCCGGAGCACATAGGCCTTCCGGTACCACGTCGCGCAAGCAACAGCGCGCTGTTTGGATACGCAAACTCGACGGCGCCTTACCGGCGGGCTCGGCGATGGCCCGAGAGCCCCGCGGGCAGCACGAGGCCCGCAACGCCCCCACCTGCCAGAGCAAGGAGCGACCGCCGATCTATCGCGCCACGCTTTCTCATTAGAATATTTTCAATATTATCAATGGGATAGGAGACATTCTTAGGCAGCTTTGCGGAACAAGTCCACGCGCCATCGGACGCCTAGATCTGCGTCACGTTGTCTGGCGCGGTGCCCAAAACACAGCCGGCGGGGTGGCGAAAAGGGAGAGCCCGGTGTAGCTACTCAGAGTGAGAGGCCCCGTAGCTCAGCAGGATAGAGCATCAGATTCCTAATCTGAGGGTCGCAGGTTCGAATCCTGCCGGGGTCACCACTCAAGCCACTGATCTATAGAACGTAATCAGTACGCTATTCTGAGTTTGCTTCCATGGGCTGGATTTTTGGAAGCACTGTGGAAGCACGAGGATCCTCTGCCTTCGTGTTCCGAAGCGGATGAGTTCCTGGATTCAATGGCAACTCCGCACCCCCACCCCCAAATGGACAGGCCCCACCCCGGGGCATCCTGTTCTGGAGGGACCCGTGTGAAATACAGGCTAGGAAAAATCGAATCTGTCTCGGAGTGACTGCCGCAAGGCCATGAAATCATCGCACCATACGATGGTCGCGCGCTGTGATGATGGCATGTTGCGATGGTGTTACTTGGCAAGGTTGCCCGGAGACGGATGTCCGCTTTTTGGAGTGAAGCAGACATCTCAGACCTCACCGCCGATGTCCGCTAATGACCCAAAGGAGACATGGCGCGGCATGTGCGACACGCGAATTGCGGCCGACCGACGTAACCTTCGCGGCGAGATCGATGTCTGCAAAGTGCCAAAAGGCGGGCTTAGCCGAAAAAGCAGTGTATTAGCTTTGCCGCGTTTGCCCCTAGGCTCTATGGCTTGAGGCCGAACTCGACCTTCTCAGCGCCTTCAGGAACGCGGCCAAGTCGACCGGTTTTGTACTGGGCCTCAGGTTTGCTTAGTAGCTACCCAACCCAACGCGACTGCTAATGCAGCATTGATCAGGATGGGTGCCCAAAGAAACCATTGCGCACCACCGAACTCATTGAACAAGCTATAGAGCAACGACAAAGCAATCAGCGCCGCTGCAACTACAAGGCCAACGACGAGAGGCTTCTGCGTCTCGGGATTGGCAGCGGCGAGCCAGGCCGCTACACCGACGCCAATAAGGAGCCCACCGCTCCAACGTACCCAGCCAGCGGCGGCAGGATCTCCCGGGTCTTGGCTGAGAGCAAACATCCAACGAGGACTCAATAGAAAAAGAAGGCCGTAAACCACGCCTACGAAGGCCTCGATGTAAAGAATTATCCGCGAGGTCGTCACCTCGGATTGGGTCATAGCCATTAGTCCCTCCCAAGGTTGGTATGCATAGCCACTTAGTACACCTTTAAAGTCCGGGCAGACAGTAATCAGTTTGGCGTCCAGCACTCGGCCAGGACGTTGAAACGAGAAAAGCGGCCCCGGGCGCCGAGGCCGCTTCCCATTTGCCGTCTACGCAAAACAGGGGACGGCAGCCCACGCAGGACTGGCCGCCTGACAGCTTTGTCTAAAGTCCTGACGCTTACGCCGAGGCGGTGGGAACCGTCGTGATGTCATGGGAGCCCCCCGCAGGCTGAGATTGGCAGCCTTGGGCTAGGGGCGAATACTGGTTACGCGGTTACCCCAAAGCGGACCGTTGATGGTCGATTTTTACTGATGAGGCAATCACGACCAGTCGCTTCATTCACGTGCAGAGCTTTACTGCTTGTCGCGCATAGTCTTTGACATCGCTTCGGACATCAGTTGACTGAGTTCTTGGACCTGGTGAGTGTATGTCTGCATCTGCTTCTGCGCAAATTTGCTCTGAAGGGCCAGAATCTCTTGAATGTCCTTTGCCCTGGCTACTTCTTTTGCCAACGTAAAAGAACGTTCAGCGTTCTCCTTCGCGAACTCGACTGCTCGATTTTGTAGCCCTTCAAATCCACTCGATTTGCTGCCCGATGCTGCACCTGACCAAGCCTTCATGCTCTGCGTGAAGAAGTCCATGAAGTGTCCGTAAGCAGCACTTGCCTGCTCAATATTCTTCTCTGTCAGTTCGCGTAGCTCAGGCGGAATCTCGAAGGGAGATTTAGATTTCTTAGAAGCCATGGCGCCCTCCCGGTCGTTCTGTTGCGGCAAGTCCGCTTCGCTCTAATCGCAAGATTAGGGGACGGGTGAGGTCTTGGCCAGAAAGAGATAAGGATATGTCATATAGCTGACGTAGCTCGCTGAGGAAATCGCGTCTGCTTTCAGGCGCAAAGCGGTCGTCCCTATCAACGCCATAAGTCAGCCGAAGAGGTCTGTAGCGTAATGCTATCGCCAAACGGTAGGCTCGCACCATTGCCGGCGCAGCACGATTGTCGCTGGCGTTGAGATTACTGGCTGTTAGCAAGCCAGCGGCAATAAACTACGCGTTTGCCGAATGGCGCATGCGGGGAGACGAAGAGATCAATGGCGGCAAACCATGAACGTGCAATTCATGTTGCTGGGGTAGTTGATTTTGATGAAGCCAGGCTACTCGTTGACTGTGGCGTTCGGTTTCTGGGTTTTCCTTTTGCCCTAGACCACCACAAGGAGGACCTGACAGTCGCTGCGGCCACTAGAGTTGTCTCAAAACTTGCACACCAGGCGGACTTTTTCCTGATTACTTATTTGACTAGAGCGGAAGATATCCGTCGGCTTTGCGATGCCCTATCAGTGCAGATGGTTCAACTGCACGGAGCAACTGACCCCAATCAGATACAGCTACTGAAACGAGAAGCTCCTGGTTTGAAGGTCATAAAAAGCCTGATTGTCCGCGACGACAACGCAGATGCTCTGATTGGCCAGTTACAAAGCTTCGAGCCCAGCGTGGACGCATTCATAACCGACACGTTTGATCCAGAAACAGGAGCATCGGGTGCGACCGGCAAGGTTCACAATTGGACTGTGAGTCGAAGGCTCGTCGAAGCGACAAACAGACCGGTCATTCTTGCGGGTGGCCTAAATGCGGAGAATGTTCGCCAAGCTATTCATAGCGTGAAGCCAGCGGGTGTGGACGTACATACGGGAATTGAGGGCCAGGACGGACGCAAGCGCCGCGATTTGACAATGCGTTTCGTGAAAGAGGCAACGGTCGGGTTTGCGGATGTTGGGACTGAGCCTGGCGATAGCTAGTGGAGCCTAGCTAAGCTCAATTACTCAGCCGATCATGTCCGCTTATGGCACTCAGCAGACATGAGAATGCGGGCCCGTGATGTCCGGTTTCTACCCCAAAGCGGACATTGCTTGTCCACGATTTGATGTCCGTTAAGTGCCAAAAGTGGACTTATGCTCAATCGAACTGATAAGTGCTCTGTACCAAGCGGCGTCGCCTGAAACATCACGAGCAAGTAACTTGACCTCCCAAGATTTAGTAAGATAATTCATGTCATTATGGGTCGGTTCAGGACCATTCTTGTCGCATGTCTGACTCTCGCGGTAGCCACGCTGCCGGCGGCAGGGACCTTTGCGCCCGTGGCAATGGCAAATGCCCCTGATGATGAAACTGGCCTGCATTGTGCTGAGCACGTTGGGGTAGGCCATGCTGATCATCGGTCGGATACCGGTCGCAATGCTAGCGCGGACTCAGAGTCCAGTAGCAAAATCGGCTACTGCGACGACAATGGATGTTGCGGCAAGTGCTTCTGCCTCGGGCTGACGGCGGTTCTGGATCGCATCTCTGAGGTACAAACCTCATTTTTCCCGCGACCTTCAATGACCCGCGTCGCTATTCGTCTCAGCGGGCGGGCATACACCCCGCAACCACCGCCTCCACGCGTCTAATCCTCAAGTAATTGAACGCCGTTCAGTGTGAGCGCTTGCTCATGCATCACGGCGCGCAAGAAGCGCCTCTGCCCACCATGGCAGGGGTCCGAGCAACGAGGATCAGGAGACGCGCAAGATGAAGCGTCCAACTAGTTTGGCCCTTATGGCCATCGGCGTCGCGGCCGTTGCGGCCAGCAGCTATTGGCTCGAGCCGATCGGAAGTCCCATTACCAAAGCAGACTTACCTGCTCACCACACGTACAGAGGCATCGTTGGGGCGAGCCCCGACAACATTCAACGCAGTGACGTTAACATCGAGGCAGCCACTCGGCGATCTCAGATC
>NZ_JBZMXT010000040.1:0-21814 GCF_058506495.1 Methyloceanibacter sp.
CCCGCTAGCGATCCATACCATCTTGGCAAGGTGAGCGAGCCCAAGCCGACATTACAATGGTGCTTACCTTCGATGAGGCGCGGCGTATTGCGGTCAATGCTTGCAGGTTGCCCGAACTGCTCACCCCAAACCATTGACGTAAGTCAGAGCCCAAGACGTTTGTGCTTCCATGATACGCCTAGGGAGGACAAGCAGGTGAGCGCATCACAGAAGGTACGCCAGAGCTTTCAGTGTGTGCTGCTGATTGGCCTTTCTAGTGTGGCCTTACCGACAGAGGTATCGCCATTGGAGAGCAGTCGCCAGACCACCAGTCGAAATCAAGAGCAGTTTAGGGTTTACGCGAACGCTGATGCGCCGGGTTTCGATTATCATCAGGTAGATCCGCCATCTCTAAGCGATTGCCAATCCCGTTGTGCAGAAGACGCAAAATGCGGGGCGTTTACGTATAACACTGCGAAGAAAGTTTGTTTTCTAAAGCACAAGGCAAGCGCACGGCTTAAGTTCAATACCAGGGCAGTTACGGGCAAAAAGTCTGGTACGAAGAACTTCACAATCAGAAAAAGAAGGGATGCGCCGGGCAATGACTATGAGCGTCTCGACCCGCCCACTTTGACCAGTTGCCAGAGTCTTTGCAGCACGGCGCCGAAGTGCAGGGCCTTCACATATAACGCCGCAAAGAAAGTCTGCTTCCTCAAGCACAAGGAGGACATGTCCCTCGTACCCTTCAAGGAGGCTGTCACCGGCATAAAGGTTGCGCGAACTCCGCCTTCCCGCGAAGGCGGCGCCAAAGAAGTCGCGCTTGAACATTACGGCGGCACCTTCAGGATTCCAGTACTAATCAACGATGTGATGCTACAGCACTTCGTCGTGGACAGCGGCGCTTCGCACGTCACGATACCAGAGGATGTTGCTATGTCTCTTTTGCGTGCCGGAACGATTGACGAAAGCGACATAGGCAGTGAAGGCACATGTGTTCTAGCCGACGGCTCTGAGGCTCGTTGCGACGAAATTCGAATTCGCAAACTTAAAGTCGGCAACCATGTGGTTCAAAACGTAGACGGGCGTATCGTCGGTGTTCAAGGAGACCTGCTGCTCGGGCAAAGTTTTCTTCGTCGCTTCAAGTCTTGGTCAATCGATAACAATCGACAGGTCCTAATATTGGAATGAACGGCGACAATCGGGCGGTCATCGTCAGCCGGCGCCGCGTATCGCCCCATTACTGAACAGCCCATTGCTCGTTGGCGTCTTCCCAGATGAACGTCCTGAGCCCAGCACGTCGTCGTCCCAACTGGCCGAAAGGTCTTGCGTTTGAACCACGGTGTCTTGGAGCAAAATGCGCATCTTCGTGAGCTAGGGGAACGAACAGGCTTACGTGGCTGAGACTTCCGTGCTCGGATTGGAAATCTCGCGATAGAATGGGCGTTCGCTGACCGCATCAATATGGGCATGGACGACTAGGGGCGCCGACGCGTGTTCTTTTGGAGTTGGGCAATCCTGCCTATGTAAGAGAATACGAAGAACAAGAGGCACCGAAGCAAAAATGCCCCAACCCGTTATCGTCACAATTCCCCACCGGCTCGGCAAGGAGGAGGCCCGGCGCCGCCTGCAGGGGGGCTTGAGCAACGTCCAGGCGCATGTGAGTGACAGTCTCGTAATGCTGAAGGACGCTTGGGTCGGCGATCACATGGACTTTCAGGCGCGGTTACTCGGTCAATCCACTACCGGATCGGTGGACGTAGCCGAAGATCATGTGCGGCTTGAGGTGCAGCTTCCGTGGGTGCTGGCAATGGTCGCCAATAAGGCCAAGGCGCTGGTAAAACGTCAGGGACAGTTAATGTTAGAGAAGCCCACTACTAAGCGTTAATGGGCTTGATCAGAAGTCCGCCCTAGGGAGGCCGCAAGCGTGCGCGCAATAATCAGTCGCGTTCATGCCTCGCACGATCCTGAGTTCGATACTTGATGTATGGTCGACGGCAATTTCTGGTACTTGCGGGTACCGGCTTCATGGCATGCACTCGCGCGCGAGCCGAAATAATGCAGTTCACATCCCCAATTATCGATGATCTGAGCCGTGAGCCGCCCCTGGCGGCGATAGGCACGAGCTGGCGGATGTTCACGGACAGGGTCATGGGAGGAGTGTCCGATGGCAGGATGTCCCGAGAACTGGTCGCTGGCCGACAGGCTATCCGCATGAGGGGCGATGTCAGTCTCGAGAACAACGGCGGCTTTGTTCAGATTTCTCTAGATCTCGACCCGGACGGCAAAGCGGCTGATGTCAGCTCTTGGCAGGGGCTCGAGCTAGACGTCTTCGGAAATAGCGAGACCTACGCCATGCATCTGCGTACCGCCGATCTGAGCCGTCCTTGGCAATCGTACCGCCAGAGCTTCTGGGCTGATCCAGAGTGGCGGACCGTTGAACTTCCTTTCAAGGATTTCGTTGAGCATCGTACTGACGTTAGATTGAACACTCGTCGTCTAAAGCGTATTGGCGTAGTAGCCATTGGACGCCCGTTTGTAGCCGACGTTTCCATCGGCGGCGTGCGATTTATAAAGTGACGGATTGATCGCTACTGGACATGTCTGTTTATGGGCGCTGAGCGAACATTCCAAGCTGCCTTTGGTTTGTGCGGCGTGGCGCGTTCATGCCGTAGTGTTCATATCGAACTCAGCCTTTAAGACTAGCCTCATGGCTAACCGAGGGTATCGGCATGAGTAGCCCACGAATTTTGGTCGGGTAGCTCGCGATCAATTTGCTGAAAGTGCGACATTGACAGCTCCGAAGCCCTCCGACCAATGCTCCGAGGCCTCGATTCCGGCAGTAGCGGTCAGCTCAGGTGGCATATGCTTGATAGACTTGGGGCTTAGGAAGGCCGACTCAATGGCCGCGGATGTCTGCTTAGCGGCCTGGACCGGAAATGGAGAGACCGCTTTTGGCTGTCAGCGGATGACGCGAAACAGACATTTATCGGAACCTGTTGTGTAGGCCTGGGCGGCCCGTCATGATCAGTCAGCAACGACTATTATCCCTTCGCTTTCTCCGATATGGCAGCCTCCGCGAGTGCGATCTGCGCTTTAACGCGCAAGAAGCTATCGGGCGTTACGGAAATCGAGTCGATGCCATGCTCGACGAGAAACCGTGCGAATTCAGGGTGGTCGCTCGGGGCTTGGCCACAGATTCCGGTGTGGCTGCCGGTCTTTTTTGATGACGCTAAGAGCCGAGCTATGGTGTCTTTGACCGCTGGATGGCGCTCATTGAACAGACCACTCAATCGTTCGCTGTCCCGGTCGATGCCGAGCACGAGCTGCGTCAGGTCGTTGGAGCCAATAGAGAAACCATCGAAGCGCTGGGCGAATGCCTCAGCGACCACGATGTTGGAGGGAATTTCCGCCATCACATAGATCCTCAGCCCAGAGCGCCCGCGTCTGAGTCCGTGCCTCCCCATCTCTTCGATGACACGATCAGCCTCCTCGGGCGTTCGGCAGAACGGAATCATCATGATGATGTTGGAAAGGCCAATCTCTTCGCGCGCACGGGCGATGGCACGACATTCCAGCCCAAAACCATCGCGATACCCGGGATGATAGTAGCGGCTAGCGCCCCGCCAGCCGATCATCGGATTTTCTTCCTTCGGCTCGAAGGCGGCACCGCCGAGGAGCTTAGCGTACTCGTTCGTCTTGAAATCGCTCATCCGGACTACAACTGGACTGGGGTAGTAGGCTGCGGCGATACGCGCGATCCCACGTGATAGTTTGTCCACGAAGTATTCTGACTTGGTGTCGTAACCAGCCGTAAGACGTTCAATCTCAGCGCGCTCACGCTCGTTAGCTACGTCCTCAAAACGGATCAAGGCCATGGGGTGAACCTTGATATGATTCGAGATGATAAACTCCATGCGGGCCAGGCCAATGCCATCGGCGGGCAAACGCCACCAGCGAAATGCAGCTGACGGGTTGGCGACGTTGAGCATCGCTTTAGTGCGTGTACTCGGGATCTCCGCGATGTCGATCTCGCTTACGTCGATGTCGGCGATGCCGTCATAGACGTGACCTTCATCACCTTCGGCGCAAGACACCGTGACGTCTTGCCCATCGGATAGCTTCTCGGTCGCACCGCTGGCGCCTACGATTGCGGGAAGGCCGAGTTCGCGGCTGACAATGGCAGCATGGCTGGTTCGCCCACCATGATCAGTCACAATTGCAGAAGCGCGTTTCATGATTGGGACCCAGTCAGGATCGGTTATCTTTGTAACCAGCACCGCGCCCGCTTTGAATCGCTCGATCTCTTCGGGGCCATCGAGATGACAGACCTTACCGGTACCAATGGCATCACCAACAGCCAGCCCTGAAACAAGGTGATCCCCCTTTTTTTTCAACTTGTAGGTCTTGAGTTCGCCAGACACCCGTCGGGACTGAACGGTCTCAGGACGTGCCTGCACAATATACAGACGGCCAGTCTTCCCATCCTTGGCCCACTCCATATCCATGGGGCACGCATAGTGTTGCTCAATGAGTACGGCCCAACGAGCGAGCTTCAACACTTCTTGGTCAGTGAGCACGAAGCTACTGCGCTCGTCCTCGGTGGTATCGGTAAGGACGGTCGCACCCGTCATTCCATAGACCATCTTGCAGCGCTTAGCGCCGAGCGACTTCTCGATGATGGGCACGAGCGAAGGTTTGTCGAGTAGAGGCTTGAACACCTGTAGTTCATCCGGCGCGACCATGCCCTGCACCACCGTCTCGCCGAGGCCCCAGGCACCGGTGATGAGAACCGAACGGGGAAAACCCGTTTCCGTATCAATGGAAAACATCACGCCGGAGCACGCGAGATCGGAGCGCACCATAGTTTGCACCCCAACGGAAAGTGCGACACTCATGTGATCGAAGCCGTGGTTCTCGCGATACGCGATGGCGCGGTCAGTGAAGAGTGAAGCGAAGCACTTTTTGCAGGCGTCCGCCAGTGCCTGCTCGCCTTCGACATTTAGATAGGTCTCCAACTGGCCCGCGAAGCTGGCCTCGGGCAAGTCTTCTGCGGTTGCGCTGGACCGGACCGCTACCGAAGTAGCGCCGTCCGCGCTCATATCTCGGTAGGCTTGGTAGATTGCATCCTCTAGGTCCGGCGGCAGTGGAGCGCCGAGAACGAGATCACGAATTGACCTGCCAACTTTGGCAAGATTGCTAAGCTTTTTGTCGAGCAGTGCAATAGTTTGTGCAATACGAGGCTGTAACTTGTTTGACTCGATGAAGTGCCAATAAGCGGCGGCGGTCGTCGCAAATCCCCCAGGCACGTTTATGCCCGCCCCTGCTAGGGTGCCGATCATCTCACCAAGCGAGGCGTTCTTGCCACCGACCGACCCAACATCGATGCGACGAAGGACCGAGAGCGGAAGGACGAAGTCACGCCGATTTCTCATGTTACGGCCTTTGGTCAGGAGTTCTCGTGACGATCATCGTGATTTTTTGCCCTCATAAACAGAATTACCTTCTGGCAGGGTTTTGCCCGCCTTGATTCCTGTCAAGCATTCACACTTCAAGGCCCGAACAGGCCGCAAGAAGTACTAAACCCGCGGCTGCACGTCGTCGCATCGTTCGCTTGTGACAATTGGCGAACGGGCGGGCATTGATGGCTGACGTTCCCGCTGTTCTTAGAAGCAGGCATTCCGCCGGGCTGCGTTATTTGTCCGCTTCAAGGCCAGCGAGGAACTTTCCTGCTTCGACAGGGAAAGGGAACACAATTGTCGAATTCTTTTCGCCGGCAATGACCCCAAGCGTGCCGAGATAGCGCAGCTGCATCGCTTCGGGGCACTGGGCAAGTATCTCTGCGGCATCGAGGAGCTTCTGCGCCGCCTGGTGCTCTCCCTCAGCATTTATAATCTTTGCGCGCCGTTCCCGCTCTGCTTCCGCTTGGCGAGCGATGGCACGAACCATGGTCGGGTCAATGTCGACGTGCTTAATCTCTACATTAGCCACCTTGATGCCCCAGGCATCCGTCTGCGTGTCGAGAATTTCCTGGATGTCGTTGTTCAGCTTGTCACGCTCGGAGAGCATTTCGTCGAGATCATGTTTGCCGAGAACGGAGCGCAGCGTCGTCTGCGCCAGCTGGCTTGTAGCCTGCAAAAAGTCCTCGACCTGGATAGTGGCGCGCTCTGGATCGACGACCCGAAAATAGATCACTGCATTGACTCGCACTGAAACATTATCATGTGAGATCACGTCCTGTGTCGGGACATCTAGAACGCGCGTCCTCAAATCAACTCGCACCATTTGCTGAATGACAGGGATGATTATTATGAGCCCCGGACCCTTCACGCCGGTAAACCGACCTAGCGTAAAAATCACGCCGCGTTCGTACTCGCGCAGGATCTTGATTGCCGCGGCAAGAAATACCAGTACTAGAATGGTGATGACGGCGTAGAAGGATAGATCGATAAACATCTCGGGCTCCTTTAGTTTTTCCCCGTGGCGGTTGGCTCGACCCTCAGAACCAAGCCGTCAACGCCAGTCACACGTACAGGCTGCCCCCTTCTGAGAGGTACTTCAGAGATCGCCTTCCAGCGTTCACCGTGGGCCATGACATGGCCGCGATCGCCGCGCCAATCCGTCACCTCTCCGAGTGCTCCGCTCATCTGCTCGATACCGGTCGCGACTTGGCGTCGATAGGAGGAAATCGCGAGCCGCATCACGACGGCGACTATGACGAGGCTAGTGACTGCCATAGCGCCAATTAAGGCCCAGGACACCTGATACTCCGGCGCATTTGTATCGATCACAATAGCGGCACCAATAACAAAGGCTGCCGCCCCACCGATGCCAAGAGCACCGAATGATGGCGCGAAGGCCTCTGCCACCATTAGCCCGATGCCAAGCATTATGAGACCAACGCCCGCATAGTTTATTGGAAGTAATGCGAGAGCGTAGAGGCCAAGAAGCAGGCAGATTGCTCCAATGATTCCTGGGATCAGCGCCCCAGGGTTAATGAACTCAAAGATCAGCCCATAGACGCCAATAAGCATGAGTATTAGCGCGACGTTTGGGTTGGTGATCGTGGATAGCAGACGCGTGCGCCAATCAGGTTTGATGTACTCAGTCGACAGACCTTTTGTGTCCAAAGCTACTTCTTGAGTGTTGACTTTAACTTTGCGGCCATCTGTCTGTGCGAGGAGATCATCAATATTTACGGCGACGATATCGACAACGTTGCTCTCAAGCGCATCGTTTGCCGAGAGGCTCTCTGCTTGACGGACGGCCCGTTCAGCCCAGTCAGCATTGCGGCCTCTTAACTCCGCAAGTGACCGAATGTATGCAACCGCGTCGTTGACCGCCTTTGCCTTCATGGGGTCAGACGTGCCCGTTGTGGGGTCGTCCTCTTTCTCTTTAGCTCCCCTCTGCTCATCACTGTCTCTCTTTGCGTTATCCCCGTCACGATCGGCGAAAGGCAAGCCACCGCCAATTGATACAGGCGTCGCAGCACCAAGGTTTGTTCCAGGTGTCATCGCTGCGACGTGACTTGCATAAAGTATGTAGGTCCCAGCGCTCGCTGCTCGAGCTCCACTTGGATGCACATAGGCTACGACTGGAACTTTTGAGACAAGGATGGCCTGGTTGATGTCACGCATTGAGACGTCGAGACCGCCGGGCGTGTCAATTAGAAGAATGACTATAGGCGCTCTCCGCTGGGCAGCCGCTTCCAAACTGCGCGCTACATAGTCAGCACTGGCAGGACCGATGGCTCCATCGATCTCGATCACAACAGCGGCATTCCTGTTGACTTGATCATCAGCTGCGTGGGCGCCCAAAAGAACGAAGAGAAGAGCAAAGCTGACGGCCAGAAAATACCTCGACGCTGATACTAACATCTTTTGCATAGGACTGGCTCGGGGGCGCGGACGACCAGAGATTCTCGGCAACGTCATGCTCTTGAGGGACCCTAGACCAAATCGAGTTTAGCGCAGCAACACCATCAACCAGCGGCAGTACAATCAACTAGGACAGTTCACCTGTGCTTGGAACGTAGCCGACCCTAAGCACAAGTCGATAACGTATTGTAAGGGCAGTGACCGCCCTCCCCTTCATTCATGTTCCAGTTTCAGCCAACGGCCAGCAGGGGTCATCTTGCTTGCCACGTGTTCGAGCTTGCGAGACACGCTGTTCAACAAGCCTCTAAGTTATTCCAATCCTGAGGCCTTAGACTTTGACACCGCTCAACGACAAATAGCGTAATGGGTGTTTGTCTCTCCTGCCCCAACTGCATGGAGAAGCAACAGATGGCCAACAAATCATCTAAAGCTCCGGCAAAGCCGGACCAAAGTTCGCGTTACGTCAATGTATGGGATCCGCTATCGAGCTTTCGGCGTGAGTTTGACCGACTGTTCGATGATTTCACTGCTGTTTCAGGCCAGCGAGCGGGCAGCATCCTCAGTGCTGAGCCCTTCGGGCGCAGCGAATTTGGCCTTGGGCAATTACCGGCCGTCGACATCGTCGAGCACGACAAGGACTATCAAGTCACAGCTGAACTTCCTGGCATGGGTGAGAAGGATATTGACGTAAAGTTCGCCGACGGCGTGCTTACCATCAAGGGCGAGAAGAAAGAGGAATCTGAAGAGCAGCAGAAAGACTATTATCGTTCAGAGCGTCGGTTCGGGGCATTTCAACGTTCATTTAGCGTCCCCGATGGCGTCGACGGCGACAAGATTGAGGCAAATGTCAAGGACGGCGTCCTAACGGTTCTTCTGCCCAAGTCGAGTGAGGCACAGAAGCGCGAGAAGAAGATCCAGATCAAAAAGGGTTAAGGCCGAAGCTCGTATCGAAGTCGATGCCACGGGAAATGGCATCTAGCGGTGTGACCGTGTGTAAGCTTCATGTCAGCTTCTTACCGAATGCAGGCTGTCTCAGCGGGCCGTGTTGACCCTCATCAAGGCTAATGCTCAGCGATCGTCTATCTAGAGACCTCACGTAAAGCTCTGCACCCCCAAAAGGAGTTTGTAATGTCCATGCTCAAAGTCATTGAAGTCCTCGCTGAATCCGATAAGAGCTGGGAGGATGCCGCTCAGTCCGCTGTCAGCACGGCTCAGGAGAGCGTGCGCAACGTGCGTTCGATTTACATCAAAAACTTGGAAGCGTCCGTGGAGAACGGAAAAATCAGCAAATACCGTATCAACGGCAAGATTTCGTTCGTACTGGATTGAGCACATCCAGGGCTCACTGCACAATCTGTCAATAGAGCAGCTCCACGCGATAGCCTGGGCTGCCCTAACAGTCGTTTTTTACCCAAGTGTCAAGGAGCGCATCGCTTCTCGCGTAGCAAAGTTGGTGAGCTGTCGGGGGCAAGTCGACGCGATCAGGTCTCGGCGAGCTGCGCCCTACTCTGTTGTTCAGTGTCACCCTACCAAACCTTGTCCGCTGCTCAGCTTCGCTGAGAAAAGAAGGAATGTCCTGAGCCTTTGATCCAAAGCAATTTAGATCAAGCGCTGATTTCATAAAGTCTCATTGTCAGATTTGTTGATTGATCTCTCGTTGGCTCAACACTGTGGCGTGTTCATCTCAATGACCTTCCATAAGCGCATCCTGGAGTGGCAGGCCAATCACCCCAATATCACTTGGATCGGTTGGGGCATTGTTTGGGCGATTGTACTTGCACTTCTCTTGTGGCCTCGACCCTCGCAGTAGTTGGAATCGACGACACGAAGCCGCTCAGCCGCCACGAGCCTAGAGATCACTAAGAGCAGCAAGGGAGGACGCTCATGAGCACTGGCCTCGATATCTTTGATAAAACCGTTCAAGAATCCAATCTATGGCTTAAGGCTGTAATGGATCGGCTCGACACCGCAGACCGCCATCGGGCATATACTTCGCTACGCGCAGTTCTGCACGCTCTTCGTGACCGTATAGGTCCAGAGAGCGCGGCGCATCTCGGTGCGCAGCTCCCCATGCTGTTGCGGGGGCTCTATTATGAAGGTTGGGACCCAACGAACAAGCCGACCAAAGAGCGCCATGAAGAAGCATTCCTTGCGCGTATCGCCCAGGAATTGCCGCGGGCCACGGAGAGCGAGGTGGAACAAGGCGCTCTGGCGGTACTTGATGTGTTGTCGAAGTATGTCGACCAAGGCGCAGCCGTAAAGATCGCTACAATGTTCCCTCACGATTTGCGAAAGTTTTGGCCGAGCTTCATTCAAACCGCAGCTAAGAACCGCCAAGAAGGTACTGCTTAGCTTCGGCTTCCGATTTCGAATCAATGTTTTGGCCGAGCGTTGGGCGAATAACTCGAGGTAGCTCCCTACGTTTAGGAAGCGGCACGCGAGGACCTCTTTACGGTCCCCTTCGAGAGAGCGGTTCTTGGGTGGATAAGCTCGCTTTCGCTTCGTGAATTGGCGGAAAGGTTGGAAGTAATGCGCATCCAGACACTCAGACCTCATTGTTAAACATGAGTAATTCGAGAGCTCAGACACCCGAACATACCGCTCAGGGCGATGTCTTTTGCGCCGATGCCGAATTCGTGCGTCCAGGTGAGCTGTGGCGGATTGAGGCCGGTTCCGGTCCCTTCGTGGGTCTTGCCGTCCATGCTGGCCATGAGTTTCGATCCGACCTGCGATCAGTGCTCGCGATCGACGATCAAACTCGCCTCCGGGAAGAAGATCCATATACTGATCAAATTGCCGCGCTGTGTGGCACGCATATCGTAACTTTCCGATCGCGCTTTGAAGTTGATCTGAACCGCAAGCCCAATGAAGCGATCTGCGTACAGCCTGAAGATTGCTGGAACCTTCGTGTCTGGAAGGAGGATGACGGACTCACCCAGACTATGTACCGCCGTTCGCTGGTGGAGCATGCGGCCTTTTATGAGATGCTAGGTCCGCTCTTGAGCGAGATTGAGAAGCGAGAAGGTCGCTTTCTTGTCCTCGATTGCCATAGCTATAATCACCGACGCGCCGGTCCGGACCAACCAGCTGCTGAGCCGGAGCGCAACCCAGAAATTAATGTCGGTACAGGTAGTATGAACCGCGCTCATTGGGCGCCACTCGTAGATCAATTTATAGGAAACTTGCAGGAGGCAGATTATCTCGGGCGACATCTCGACGTTCGTGAGAACGTGAACTTCCGCGGACGTCATCTCGCGCGTTTCGTTCATACGCATTTTCCTCGTAGCGGCTGCTGCCTTGCTATTGAGGTAAAGAAAATTTTCATGGACGAATGGACCGGTGCACTTAATGAGGCAGCCTTCGAGGCCCTGCTCGCGGCTTTCCGGGTAACACTCCATCGCATTGAAGGTGTTCCATGGACCCGCTGAATGGCAACTCGGATGTTCTCACAACGATCGAGGAAATTGAGCAGATTGTCCTGAAGCTTAAAGCCGGTGAGGTTCTGCGTCAGAAGCTTCCCGGCGACGGACTCATCCATATTGATCGTCCGCAGCCTTTTCTCTGTGTGTATAGGCGTCCCGAAGCCAGACCCGATAAGGGCACTGAGCAGCTCTTGTTGGGGCAAGCATCTTACATTTTGAGTAGCGGATCGGAAGAGCATCAAGCTCTCCTGAAAGCTCTCATCACCAGACTTCTAGACGTAATTGTGGAGGCTTATGGCGCCGTCCTCGTGCTCGAGCTTTGGTCTGCGCCAGACGAATTGCCTGTCACACCGGACGAAGCTCCCGCACGGTTCGGCATAGTTGCAGCACGTCATAGTGTACCGGATGCAACAATCGAATCACTTGAACACTCTCTAATTGCGACAACACATGATAGGACACCCGAGATCACAATCAATTATTCATCGGGCGCAACATCTCCTGGGCTGCCACCACTGCTTTCGCCTGAGGAGGAAGAGCAGCAGAACGCTTATTTGGTAGGCCTGGAAGTTCCTCCGATCTACCGGGATCCGGAAACCGGGAAGGTCGTCCCCGTTGAGCTGAGACGTTTCACGAGGCGGCTCGGGCGGGCTCTCCGGCAGGCCTTCTTCACCTTTGTCCATGCTCGGGCGCGCTACAGGCCCGCGCACTTTGAGGAGCTTGGACAAAGGGCCATGACCCGCGCCGTGTCCATCGCCGATAAGGGCCTTGCCAAAGTTGGTGACTCGTTTGACCTCCTCCTTCACGCGACGCCGGTCAACACGGACGCCGCATATCAACAATTCGTAGACGCCGGTTGCAAAGCCATCCCCGAGTTTCTTTATCGCCCACAGACCATCGATCCGGGAGCACTTAAACTTGCGCTTTACAAGGTGCCGATCGAGCGTATCGAGGACCCTGCTCTATATCACCTATTTGCTGCCCAGCGCGATGAGCTCGATCGTATGATCACGATGATCGCCGACCGAGGCACGCCACACTTCCTACTGGAAAGTCAGCAGGTTTTTGGGCGTCCGGACGAGCGGCTTCTTGGGTTGGCTCATCGGCTCCTCAAGACGCTGCAACCCAAAACGCATGGCAATGGCGATCGGATGGTTGGTGCGGAGTGCTTTGCTGGACTGGCCGAACGCGAACTCGCTCACTATCGCAAGCACTTGCCCGAGCTTCCGGCGCGTGTTGAGCTTCGAAATGACGTTCCCGGTTTGATGGTCTCGCGCGGCCATTTCCTCGTTGGCCATTCCGCGGAAGTGCCTGAAACTCGTGTCAGTGCAACACTCCACCATGAAATCGGAACACACATCCTCACTTACTATAACGGCCTGCAACAACCGCTCTCCCAGTTCCACACGGGAATGCCGGGTTATGAGCAGACGCAAGAGGGTATCGCCATTGTTTCAGAGTATCTTTCAGGCGGACTGACACCGCAGCGAATGCGTCTTCTTGCTGGACGCGTCATAGCCGTCGACAGCGTGGTCGAAGGCGCAGACTTTCTCGAGACTTTCCGACTACTTCACGTCGACCATGGGTTCGGCAAACGGGCAGCTTTCATCATCGCGATGCGGGTGCACCGCGGTGGCGGACTGACGAAAGATGCAGTTTATCTGCGCGGCTTAATTGGTGTTCTCGATCATCTGTCCAAGGGCCAGAGCTTCGATGATCTAATGCTCGGCAAAGTAGCCCTTGACCATATTGAGATTGTCGCAGAATTGCGCTGGCGAGGCGTTATTTCGCCAGGCCCGCTTAAGCCGCGTTATCTGGAAGACCCGGAGGCACTCAAGCGCCTAGCGGCGTTGCACGAAGGCGCGGACTTACTGGCACTCATCGATCGAGGTTTGTCATGAGGCTCGGCTTCGTCATCAATGATCTTGCAACCGAATTGATCGACTACACCACGACACATCTCGCACTTACAGCCCATCGCCGGGGCCACGAGGTCTGGTATGTAGAGGTTGGACGGTTTGCATTGGCTCCAGACGGCCGAGTTCATGCTGATGCGTACCGTCTTGCTGCTAAGCAATTTGCGTCCGCAAGCGATCTGATGGCGTCATTGAGGTCAATTGACCGGGACTGTCTCGACTTAACCGTCGATAAACTTGACGCTCTGTTTCTACGCAACGACCCTGCATCGGACGCGTTAAGTCGTCCATGGGCGCAGCTCGCTGGTGTAAACTTCGGGCGTCTTGCTGAACAAGCCGGCGTAGTCGTCGTTAACAGCCCCGAGGGCTTGTATCACGCGGTCAATAAGCTCTACTTGCAGCTTTTCCCCGCAGAAATTCGGCCACGCTGTCTGATAAGCCGCAACCCCGACGCTGTGAGACAGTTCATGGATGAGCTTCGTGGGCACGTAGTGATCAAGCCACTCCGTGGTTCCGGCGGGCACAACGTGTTCCTTGTTCGCCGCGATGATCTCTTTAACTTCAATCAGATGTTTGAGACCGTAAGTCGGGAGGGATATGTAATCGCGCAGGAGTTCCTCCCTGAGGCGGCCGATGGTGACACGCGACTCTTTCTGCTGGAAGGCGAGATACTAGAAGTAAACGGAGCGGTGGCCGCAATCCGAAGAGTGCCGGCAAAAGGAGATTTGCGAAGCAACATGGCCGCGGGTGGTCACGCTGAGCTCCCTGAGATTACGGATACGATTTGCCAGATCGCAAAAGCGGCGCGGCCACAGTTGAAGGCAGACGGAATGTTTTTGGTTGGTCTCGACCTCATCGACGGCAAAATGGTAGAGGTCAACGTCTTTACTCCAGGTGGGCTCTGCACTGCCGGGCGCCTAGCAGGGGTAGATTTCACGACCCCCGTCATAGAAGCACTTGAGCGGAGAGTTGTGGCGCGACAAGCTTGAAGGTCTACGGGTCGGTGCCACCGCTATTGCGATTCTCACAGCGCTCTTTGATTCGCGTCCCAAAGCTATGGAAGTCGATTAGAAAAATTGGCTTGACCTTTGGAGCAGGAGGAACCTATCGCCCTGGCAGACGAGTGTCCCTACACTCTCTCGGGACACAGATCTTTAGAGGGCTCCGTTAGATGAGGATCAAGATCTAGCCAAGCGGGAGACATGTCGATCTATTCGACTACGGATCATGGGAGGACACGAAGCGTTTCTAGATCTCAATAAGTGGGTGACTTCCGCAGTGTCAGACAAATCGAAACAAGGCAGCTCATCGATGCAAAGCGGCCGCGCGCAAGTGGTAGCGAGGCTGCAGCTGATCAGCTAACGCGGTCAGATCTGGTCGTCGCCAACGACGGGCTTCATCCGAGCGCTCTTACGGGAGTGGCTGCACAATCGTGAAGGCACCGCGCAATTCTCCTTGAGAAAAACCTGTCGCGCGGTCTTCGGGGTACAGTTCCTCAATTTTTGCCTTCACGTTTTGGCTCAAATTCGAACCATGGCAGATAAGGCAAGGCGCTTGCGTCGGGATGGCCCTCATGTAGCGAAACACACGCTCGCCGTTCTTCGTCGTTGTTTCGTAATGCTCGAGGTTTTTCACTTCGGTACCATCGCTAATCTGATCTTGAAACCTCAGCAAGACATATCTCTCCCAAGCATCAGGTGAGTTGGCGGGGTTTCGCAACTTCAGTGCTGTTCGACCGATTGACCAGCCCGTGCTGGCAGCTTTTTCCTTGGCAATCGCCGGAGCTTTGACTTTACACACCGCGATCGCTGCTTCCGGTCCGCCCGCCTGAATGGCACCCATGAGTGTGCCCTTCAATTTCGCCGCGTAATCCTGGGAAAGGTTCCGTGATTGTAAAGCTCTCTCGGATTCGGTTTGTGGGGTGTCCTCTGCTTCCGCCTCCAGCGCCGCAACCGCAAAAAGGAGCGAAAAGGCAATGCAAGCAAGGCCGCCTCTCATTTGGATGTCCTGATTAAGCACCGAGCCGCCCTGCAAAATGAGAGTGACAGGCGGCGCGCCGCATTTGAAGTAACCCTTAGGCGAAGCGCGCGCTGTTCCGCCATAGTTAGCTGACCAAGCGAAACGAGACCTTGTTGCAGATCAAACGAGAGCGGTACGTCGGACCACGCGCGCACCGACGATGTAGTTCATATCCGTGATTTCCTTGGCCTGCCCGCTCGATGTTGCGGAGGTCCGCAAATGGCACTTTGCAGACCTCGATGCCCAAGCTGAGCGCGGCTGCCTATGGCTGCAAAGCGGTCGTCGCAAAGTCGCCTTCTCATGTCGGCCAATGACCGATAGAGGACATAGACAATAGCTTGAGCAAGCCTCTCTTTGATATCGCTGCCTTTCACACCTTTGTCCGACGCACATGCGAACTCGGGCGCGAGATAGCAGATTGAGTTGGCGCGAGAACCTCAACCCCCCAAAGCGTATGCGTAACGGGCAATGATGTAGGCGGCGTAGCTGCAAAGCATGAGCGTCGCCTCACCGCGGCCCAAGCGTGCTCGACTGGCCAAGAGCCCAAGCATAACTGCGGTTGCGCCAATCATGACGACGCCATCCACATAGACCAGGACCGGCGCCACCCTCATCTCTCCAACGAGCGTGGCAACCCCGAAGATACCCAGCAGATTGAACAGATTACTACCTAGGATATTTCCATACCCGATAGTAGATTCCCCGCGCGCAGCAGCGACCGCAGAGGTTGCCAACTCGGGCAGCGAGGTACCAACGGCTACAACGGTAAGCCCGATAAGCGTATCCGAAACGCCCATTGTCGCAGCGAGGTGCGTAGCACCTCGCACAAGAAGCTCCGCTCCTACTGGCAATCCCAAGAACCCAATTGCGACGAGACCAAACATTGGCCAAGGACGCCCTGGAATCGGCGCTACGGTCTCCACAACAGCTTCGGTAGCCCGCATCCGTCGGTCGGCCAGCCGATCCTGCTGGAATTTGAGACCCACGAGGGCAACCAACGCAGCAATCATCAGTGCGCCCTGCCAACGTGGAATGGTGCCCTGCAAGCCGAGCAGAACGATACCGACTGAGACGCCCAGCAGGACGATTCCTTCAGGTTCGAGACCGCGGCGTGCCGCGTCGATAGGCCGGATCAAGGCTGAAATGGCAACTATCAGCAGAATGTTAGAAATGTTGCTGCCGATGACATTTCCTGCCGCGAGGCCCGGGGCGCCTGCGATAACAGCATCCACGCAGACCACGAGTTCAGGTAGTGATGTCCCGAACCCGGCAATCACCATCCCAACCATCAGTCGCGACAATCCGAAACGGATCGCGAGTCGCGCTGCCCCGCGAACTATTGCCTCACCGCCGATCAACAGAAGCACAAGACCGCCAAGCAGTTGGAGCAGTGAGATCATTTGAGGCGTCATGGATGAATCGGGTCAACCCCACTTATTGGCCAAGCAACGAGTCCGTTAATGCTGTCGATGTGATCCCTGACTGAATAGATCAAGCTTTCTTAGCCACTCTATATTTGAGGTCGCGCTTTGCACTTAGTCGACCTTCATCGCGAGGCCGAGAATATCCGCTCATGACCCATCGTGGACTTTGTGCGTGCAAGCATTATCCGGATACCTTCTCTGCCTTGGGCGCTTGCCAGGTCTTCAGTTTCTCTAGGTCCGGCACGTAGAGCCGGAACTGAGAAGCTAGGTCGAGATCTTTGCGCTCGATGGGCAGCCAGTTCTCCTCGGGCACGCCCTCCGGCTTCTCAGCGGCGATGTGGATCTCAATGCCGCCGTCCTCGTCGAGCTTCATTCCGCCGTTCTTCCCGACGCTGTACTTCTTGCGGTCGTTCGGGATGAAGAACCCCTCGGGCAGGTCGTAGAGCGTGAGCGACCAGAACGCCCCGGCAGGTGGCATTTCGTCCGCCGACATGCGGATGACGTAGTCGTGCTGGGCGTTCAGGGGTGCGCCATCCGTGGTGACCAGCTGCGGGTAGACGGCCTCCTCCTGCGGAATGCCGATCGGTCCGGTGATCGAGGTAGCCACGAGCGCGTCAAGACTAGTCTCGCCTTTAGGTTGGAAAATCACCGGCGCAGTAGCATCGTAGATTTCCTGATTGGAGATGTCCCGGAGCCACTGGCGCTGGATCTTCTGGGCCATCTCGCGGACTTGGTTGCCGTCGATCTTGGCGACCTTGTCCGGGTCGTAGGCCCGGCCCGGTTCCACGCCCAGCGGCTTGTAGGCCGCGAGGACCGCCTGGTCCTCGGCATTATCGGCATCGAAGGTCGTGTGGTTGAACACGAACTGCATTACTTCCAGCAGGTTGTTTTCGAAGACATCGAAATCGGTCTCGCCGACCGGCGGGAAGTCGACCTCGCCGAGCGGCTTCGGCTCGCCCCCGCGAAATTCGGAGAGGGGGGTCAGCTTGACCTGCTTCATCTGCTCGACGATGCGCCCGAATCGGGCCTCGTCGTTGCCGTGCGGCATGACCCGCAGGACGGCCGAGACGAAGTCGCCGGTGGCCTCGAAGGTCCGGTCCACGCCGTCCACCGGTCCGCCATCGTATCCCTCGGTCCGCGCCGTGAAGAGGAGCATCTTCTCCGGCTTACCGAAGTCCCACTGCCGGGTCGACATCGGGATGTTAACGTAGTGGTCGTAGCCGGTGACCATGAGCGAGACGTAGTCGGAATCGAAGGCCGGCATCTCCAGGACCACCGGCTCCTTGCGCAGGTCGATCATGCAGCTGATGTAGAGGGTGTCGTTGTTCGGTCGCGCGATCTCCCGCATCGTGTGGTCTTTAAGCTCCGTATCAGGATTGCAGGTGTTCCAGCCTCCCTGCTTAGCCGCGAACTTGTTGTTCACATTGTACATGGCGACATACTGGTAGGAGCGTTTGACGAGGTTTTCGACATCCGCTTCGCTAAGCCGGCCGTCGCTCTCAATTTCCACAGATTGCCCTTCGGCCATTTCACTAAATGGCTGAACGGCTTCCTTAGCCTTATCTAGTACCTCTGCGGCTGCTTCTTTCGCTTTTTCTAGAACCTCTCGCGCCGCTTGGCTGGCTTGATCCAGGGCCTTTGTCGCTTCTTTGGCGTCATCCAGGGCGCGCTCAGCAGCATCCTTCTCGGCCTCTAAGGTAGAATTTGTAATCTCTCTCGCCCGGTCAATCGCGTCCAGGATTGCCTGCTTTGCAGCTTCAATTGCCTCGTTGGTTGTTTCCTTTGCCTCATCAATCGCCTGCTCGGTTGATTGATCGGGACCCTGTGTCTCCATCTCTTCCTCTGCAAACGCTTCTATTGGCAAGAGTGCAAGGACACAGAAGGTTGACACCAAAGCTAGGCTTCTCGCGGTCATTCGCATCTACTCCTTAAAGTGCAGAAAAACTCGGCGATTATCACAACGCTTATCCTAGCGGCTGCCTTTGGCGCAGGTCAGAGCGAAGAATCTCCGCCATGGGCGCATTGCTGACATCAATTGTGATACGCTCGACAGCAGCATTGAGGCTTAGAGCAGTCGCGCTGCATCGGCAGTCCAATCTCAGCGAGTGACCCGAACCAGACGTGGGCTGATGTTTTGTACCGCTCTAGCAAGGGTCGGCTTGGTCAGGTCTGCGCGGTGCCAAAATGCGAATTGCGTCGCAAAACGGCTCCCTCTCGTCGCCTCTAGCTGAGCAAGATGGCCAGCAACTACCGCAGCCGCACGACTCAACTGGCATTCAGGCTTGGCGTTCTGGCACGTCCTAGCTCTCGGGCCTTGAGTCGGTAGGTCACTATCGATGCTACTTTGTTCGCCGTCTAACTCGATTTCGCAGGTCGCAAAGTCACCTCTTCATCTGCGATAACTTACTACCAGTCTACGTCTTCCGCACTTCAATCCTGCGCCCCTCAGTCTTAAGCGGCGTGCGCTTGGCGACCCTCAGGCGGAGAATTCCATCACTGAACTCCGCATCGATTTTCTCACCATCCGCATCTGGTGGTAGTCGGAAGGTTCGCTGAAACGCCCCATACTCACGTTCAGAGAAGAAATAAGTGCGACCTGTTTCCTCACGTTCATATCGCTTCTCACCGCGAACCGTCAGGCTATTGTCCTCAACAGAGACATCGACATCCTCCGTTTTGACGCCAGGAAGCTCGACATTTATCTCATAGTAGTCCTCAAGCGCCGATGCATCGGAACGAGGAGCAAACCAATCCGCGACCCTCTGACCGATATTCCTCAACGGTTGGTACAAGTCGGGCCACCACCCAGCTGTGTGGGATTTCTCGACCATAGACGCCTCCATTCCCAGGTTGCATTCAATAGGACCGGAATGGCATCAGAAATGTCCCGAGTAGCTTTGATGAAGATCAATTAGCCGCAGCAGTCTGGCTTGACGGGAGCTGTATCCGCTCGGCGGCAGGAGGCCTTAGTCCCACGATGAGGCGTGAACCTGGCACGGCTCAAATGCTAATCTAGGAAACTTGCATTTTAGGAGGGACCACGGAGCCCGCTCATCAATTGCAAGGCGCTATGACCAACCACCCTTCCAGCGTGATGAGCATTCCCACGTCTGTGACCAAAACAGATCTGCTTATGTCTAACTGAAATGGCCGGCGCAAAAAAACCAGACCGCCCTCCTCGGGTCCGGTCAGTGCCTACCTTTATCTTCTGAAAGCCGACTCGGTGATCAGCTAATAACAGCCCGCGCAAGTATCCCTACCAATTGGCATGCGGAACGAAATTTCTCGCGCGCTCCCTGCTGGTTGAGCTTTTCTGCCGATGTTGTGGAGATCCTGAATCTGGCTGAGGCCCGTCAGCGACGGGACGGAGCATTGCAGGCGCCGCATCCACAACTTCAGTTGGCGCCGAAACCCTTGTCGTGGAGATGCTGCTCGTGGTGCCGGTGGCGAGCTGCGGACGAGCCTCGGTGTCCTCGGCCAGTACCGGATCAGTTGAGCCGGAGGTGGTCTTTTGGGTCCGGATAGTTTGGGGAGTTTGGAGCATAGCGCTAGCGCTGTCATTGGCTACCGCGGGCAAATGCCCCGGTACAGTGTCTGACGAAAATGCGCGAGGAGCCAAGCCTGGGTCCGCACGAGTTGACCCAATGCTGCCATCCGCAGCCTCATACACAGCTTCGTCCTTTGCGGCCGAGGTGGTTGTTGTCGATCCTTGAGTTTCGGGCAGGATCTGCAGTACCAGTTCGACATCAGTTACTGGCTTTGCCGTAAAAACCATGCCAAGGGCAGCAAGCGAGATCGCAGCGATTAGAAGAGCCGCAAGCCGCGTCTTGAGCTTCGCCCAACCTATCCCAGCCACGCTTTTGTCGAGGTCCGCACTCTCCGCAAGCGAAGAAGATCGGGTCACGATTCGGCATCTAAAGTAATGCAGAAGCCAAACGGCTCCACTGAGAGACGCTCGAAACGTAGCAAAAAACAAGCGTATTAGAGATGATAACATGAGCTTGCAGAGCCAGGCAGCCCGCTGATGGACCATAAGCCGCCGGCGCTGACTCAGGTATTCTTCCCAATAAATGTTTTGATGTCTGACCCCGCGTTCATGCATGTCGAGCATTCGCTTGGCGGCAGCAATAACTTTTCGTAATCCGACCGATGCATGTTTGACGAGGGTAACGTCCGCATCGAAGCGGCTCGCATGATCTACAAGACTCGACACGACTCACTCCAGCCTAACGCAGTGGTACAAAGGTCATCCTTCCAAGGACCAAAGCCCCTGAGGAAAGATGCTCTCGTCGCAGTGTGGCTTGCTGCCACCAACAGATCGAAGCGCAGAGCGGTAAAAAAAGACTGAAGTTCGATCCGCTGGCAACAGGATCGGATAGAAAAATCACGCTATATCATAGACTTAGTTTTTTTGAGGAACTTCGTATTTTAGTGCGGCGGATTGGCCTCCTGACGCAGAGTACGCTTCATAACGACTGGAAAATGCGCCTGGGCGTTTATCGAAGCGCGTCAACATTGGTAGATCTATGGTTACCTCAGCCGGGAGCACCTAGAACCTTTTAAGTTTGGACGGTGTAGCCACAATGGCCACGCAACAGCAAAGCGCGCTTGAGGCTGCCAGGGACTACTTAGCACGAGGGTGGTCCGTCCTGCCCTTGCGCCGGCGGACCAAGCGTCCCCTTGCGCCTTGGGAGCATCTGCAGCACCAGCGCCCCTCCGAACAGGACATCGACGAATGGTTTCGGCGGTGGCCGGATGCCAATATCGGGATTGTCACGGGTGAAATCTCAAATCTTATTGTGCTCGATATCGATCCGAAGCACGGCGGCGATAGTACGCTTCAGAAACTAGAGCAGAAATTCACTACGCTTCCGGCCACCGTTGAGGCTGTGACTGGCGGTGAGGGACGTCACCTCTACTTCGCGCATCCCTGCAGTCTAACTCGCAATCGCACGGGCTTCGCACAGGGAATAGATCTGCGCGGAGACGGTGGCTACATCGTAGCCCCTCCATCGATTCATCCGAGCGGTCGTCCCTACACGTGGGCTGAGAAGCACTCGCCAGAAGAAATCTCGCTAGCGCCCTTGCCGCGATGGATACTCGTTCCAATTCGAGGGCCTCTTGTTGGCCGTTCGCTTCCCCAGTGGCGCCATTTGGTGCGAGAGGGCGTATCGGAGGGG
>NZ_JBZMXT010000041.1:0-19896 GCF_058506495.1 Methyloceanibacter sp.
TTCGCGTTTTCGAAGGATGGTGATCCAGGCGAGTCCCGCCTGAAACCCATCGAGGATCAGTTTTTCGTAGAGCGCTCGGTCATCGAACTCGGGTACACCCCATTCCTCGTCGTGGTACGCGACATAGAGCGGGTCCGTACCGGGCCAGGGACAGCGCGTTGTCTCAACAGAGGTCATGCGCCCTCGGCCGAGGGTAATTTGAATGTCGCGAAGTCTGGGAGCCGCACCGTGATCGTGGTGCCGCCAGCTTGCGTCGGCGTACCCTTCGCATTTGCCGAGGCCACGCGGTCAAGTCTGAGCAGCGCTAGTCCGCGAGCTCCATTGACGGAGCCGATGCGTCCCACTGGCAGCGTGCCCGATTCGACGTCGGCGCCTGGCTCCAATGGACCGTCGCCTTCTACATGAACCACGCGCTTCCGCGCCGTACCCCGATGCTGCATGCGTGAAACGACCTCCTGGCCAACATAGCAGCCTTTCTCGAAGTCTACGCCATGCAGCTGATCGTAGAGCGCTTCATGGGGGAATGCTTCGTTGTACGCATAGTCCCGGCCACCGTCCGGGACCCCGAGGCGAATGCGGTGCGCGTGATAGTCTGCTTCGTTGGCAGATGCGCAGTCCGCGTCCGGCAGAGCGGCGCCCTCCGGCAAAATCATACGGATCCCGAGGGCCTCCAAACGGGGATCGGCAAAGGCGATCGCGTGATCGGGCAGGGGGAGCGACGTGCCCCAGGCAGCGGCGACGCTCAACGTTGGCTCCTCCGTGATCGCCACGTCGGCGCGCAATTTATAGAACGAGAGGCGCTTGGCGAGAGCCTCGACGGCGTCTTTTGGTGCATCGACTAGGAAGCCGTCGCCGTCCGGCACCACGAAAAAGTCAAACAGGATCTTTCCCTGAGGTGTCAGCAATCCAGCGTGAATTGCGCCACCCGCATGCGTCTTGTCCATGTCATTGGTGACGAGGCCCTGGAGAAATCCCTTGGCA
The DNA here is from genome assembly GCF_058506495.1 of Methyloceanibacter sp. NCBI lineage: Bacteria > Pseudomonadati > Pseudomonadota > Alphaproteobacteria > Hyphomicrobiales > Hyphomicrobiaceae > Methyloceanibacter > Methyloceanibacter sp. The sequence goes on from NZ_JBZMXT010000041.1 coordinate 982, forward strand.
TCTGGCCCCGACACGCGGACCAAGCCACGATCAGGGAGCGATGCGATGCGGCAAGGTTCTTCTGCGCGATGACTCATGGGGCGACCTTCTGCTACCAAAGCTGGAGGAATCTAGGTCTCGGGCATAGGCCCTGCAAGGAGAAGCCGTAGCGACATGGCTGAATCGTTCGAAATTCTTATCAAGGGCGGAACGGTCGTAAACCAGGCAGGGGAGCTGGCCGCCGACATAGGCATTAGCGACGGCCAGATCCGCGCCATTGGCGAAATTGATGCGAGCCGCGCGGGAGAGACTATCGATGCATCTGGCCTTTATGTTCTGCCGGGCGTCATCGATACTCAGGTTCATTTCCGCGAACCGGGTATGGAGCACAAAGAAGACTTGGAAACAGGTAGCCGTGCGGCCGTGCTCGGCGGTGTTACCGCGGTTTTCGAGATGCCGAATACAAGTCCGCCAACCACGACCGCGGAGGCGCTGGCGGCAAAGGTGGCGGCTGGCACCAATCGTATGCACTGCGATTTTGCGTTCTTTGTCGGTGCAACGCATGAGAATGCGACACATCTTGACGAACTTGAGCGGCTCCCGGGGGCAGCGGGCGTCAAAATCTTCGCGGGCTCGTCCACCGGCGATTTATTGGTGGAGGACGACGAAACCCTGACGCAGGTCTTTTCCACGATCCGACGCCGCTGTTCAATCCACTCCGAACTGGAGTCCCGGCTGCGGGACCGACTCTCTTTACGGCGGGTGGGCGATCCGACCAGCCACTACGAATGGCGCGACGTAACGGCTGCGCTTCAGTCAACCGAACGTCTCTTGCGGCTGGCGCGGACGACGGGTGCGCGCATCCACATTCTCCACGTGTCAACAGGCGATGAGATGGAGCTCTTGTCATACAATAAGGATGTGGCAACGGTGGAGGTCACACCGCAGCACCTCACCTTCGCAGCACCAGAAGACTACGAGCGTCTCGGGACAAGGGTTCAGCAAAACCCACCCATCCGCAATCGAGCGCACCAAGAGCGCATATGGTGGGGGCTAGATCAGGGCGTGGTGGACATTCTCGGTTCCGACCACGCGCCGCATACGCTCGAAGAGAAGGGCGCCACCTATCCTGCGACACCGTCCGGCATGCCAGGCGTCCAAACCCTGGTGCCCATCATGCTCGATCACGTCAACGCGGGCCGTCTCAGCCTGGGGCGCTTTGTCGATCTGACTAGTGCTGCCGCGCAACGCCTTTTCGGAATCGTTCGCAAGGGCCGCATCGCGGTGGGCTACGATGCGGATTTTACGATTGTCGATATGAGGGCCCAACGTGTCATCGAGGATGATTGGATCGCGAGCAAGGCTGGCTGGACGCCCTTCGCGGGCCGCAAAGTTCAAGGATGGCCCATCGGAACCGTGATCCGCGGTCGGCGTGCCATGTGGGAAGGCGAGCTTGGCCAAGCTGCTGGTCAGCCAGTACGATTCGGTGAAGGCTATCCGCAAGGCGCGCAGGGTTAGCACTGGATGGGTGCTACTTCAGGAAGTAGTGCCAAATCCCATTTGGTGCGACACCAAGACGGTATCCTGTGTAGGTACCCGACGCGATCATAGCCTTGGCTTGCGCAGGTGGAACTAAGCTATAAAGCTCGACCTGTTCTTTGGGAGACAGCGTGGCCAGATCGATCTCCGCGAAGTACGGCCAGACATACATCGGTGTGCCGCCGGCGTCTGTCAGGACATAGCCCGTGTCGAGCATGTCTAGCATCGAGGCGAGGATGTCGCGGCCGGTCCCGTCTACAGATTGCGCCCGCCAATATGCGATTGGATCATCGATGTGTTTTGCCGCAACCATCGGCTTCAGCTCGTTTGTCTCCAAAACGGCGCGCATTTCCTCGATCTCGCCGGACTGCGCTGCGTCGACGATCATATTCAAGATGCGCTGAACGAGTTCCGGTGTGGCTGCGGCATCGTAAAGGACCTTCGGCCCCGGCCTGGCCTGTGCCGCTTCTGCCTCGGGATCTGGCAGTTTGTCGCTCGCGGCGGCCGTGTCCGGCGAACCGTAGACAACCAATGCAGCGCCAGATAGGAATGCCAAAACGGCGACCACGACCACGTTTTTCCGCACTCTCATGTCAGTCTCCATGCGATTTGTCTCAATCTTGCAGAACCGCATCCAGTTGCAAGTTTGGGTGGCTCAGAGCCGGGTGCGGTCTTGCGGCGGTCATACCCGATTGATAGCCAGCAAATAGGCTCATAAACATTGGAATCAGGCGCGCAAATTGTGCTGTCCACCATTCAGCTTGTGTTTGCTGGGCTGGGGATCGGTTTGTTGATGGCGGCGCCGATTGGGCCCGTGAATGTTTTGGTCATCCAACGGGCTGCCTCAAAGGGGTTCTGGGGCGGCCTTGCCGCAGGGTTGGGCGCCGTTCTTGGCGATGGACTTCTCGCGGCGGCTGGCGCCTTCAGTATCGCAGCAGTATCCGACCTAATGCGAGCTTACGGCGATACCATTCAAATGATCGGGGGCGTTCTTCTTGTTGTGTTTGGCATCGCGCTCCTTGTGACGCGGCCTGTCATGACCACACCACCTCACGAACGCTCCCATATCCTCGAAAACATGGGCATCATTCCCCAGACCTTCATCTTGACCGTCACAAACCCTGGCGCCGTGCTGGGCATGGCAGCCATGATTGGCGGGCTTGGATCGCTCATCGGTGGGCTCAACACGAATCTCGAGGCTCTTATTCTCGTTGCGGCCGTCATGGGCGGCAGTCTCCTGTGGTGGCTTGGCCTGTCCGAGTTAATCTCCACGATCCGCCACAAGTTGACTGATGACCGGCTGAAGCTCGTGAACCGAATTGCAGGCCTCATTCTCTTGGGCTTTGGCGTGGTACTGATTTTCGAGATCGCTATGCGCCATTTCGGCTGAACGAAGTACGCAGCGTTGCGGCGTCCACCAAAGTGTCACCGTGTAACACAGAAGCTTTAGTTTCTGGTTGTGTTCGCGCCCGCGGCCGATGGGGCCTGCTGCGGCTGGATCTGTGCCTGAGGACCGCTTGCGAAGACGGATGTCTGAGACAGTGAGGATGCCAGTTCCGCCCCCTCCTCAGAGAATCGGGCAGAGGCCCGCGTGGCCGACTCCGTGCAGGTGCGGTAAGTTTGGCGATAGCCGCGGTAGCCGTCGTTGAATTGATTGACGAGCTTGGCGCGCCGCACGGCCGTTGTGCCTTCGTTTCTTAGGATCTTGGCCATCTCATCGCGCCACAGCTGGCCCTCCTCAGCGCCGCACAATTCGCGCAGGTAGTGAACCGCGCCAAGTATTTCTGCCAGGCGCATGAGCTTCTCGTCATAGGGGCGATCGTCCGGCGGTGGTGGGGCAAGCGCCTCCTCGGCGGGTGGGGTAATTTTTGGGAGGTCGTTGCGTCGTCGCGGAGCTGGCCGCGCCTTCCTCTTTGGCTTTTGCTGCTCGAAAAACCTGAAAAACTGGGCTTCTGCGGATGGAACATAGGCCACGGTGCCTGTGCCGGCCCAAAAGATGCCGCACAACAGGAGCGCTAGAGGTTTCGCAAGTCGTCCCATGAGTTCTGACTACCGCCAATTCATGGTGAAATCTAGCCATAGAGCCTTTGAGGTCGTGGCCCGGCTGGCCGAATGCTAGCTTCTGCGAAGTCGGAAAAGCGTGTCAATGGTGACGCGGTTAGGTGTCGTGTCTTTACTGCCGCCCCCCTCAGGGAGGTAACCATTGGCAATCGCACTAGCATCGTCGATGAGCACACGTAGCCGGGACGCTGCACCCGAGCAGGTCATCTCGAGGTCCGAGTTGTCGAGAGAGCGACCGACCGAACCCACAAGCCTCAGTGCTTCACCCTGAAGGCGCGCGACAGCGGCATCGAATTGTCGCCGCACCATCTCGGGCGCGCGACGGTAAGCTGCGGTCGCGAGCGAATTGTTGCCGGTCTCGGCCCGATCGAAATGCTCCTCGTAGTCAAACGCATGCCAACTTTTGAGGTCCGCAGCAAAGCCCGAGGGGTCAACCGGCAGGGCCTCAAGAAGCTTCACCAATTCATGGAACTGGTTCAGGTAATCAGTAGCGAGCAGCGTCTCTTCGTTGATGCTCGTGCCCGGAATGTGGGATCTTAGATGGTCGGCCATCGCGTTTTGAAATGCGGTGACGATTGCGTCTCGGCTCAAGTCCTCCTGGATTTCCAGGCTGGTCGCGCTAGGCTCTTTTTTCTTGGCTGGAATCATGTCTCGCCCCTCGATCCAGAGTTGCGTGAGTATGGTTTCCAAAAGGTTAACAACCAGTGGGAATGGTGGTCGCGCTGCCATGTGCTCTCGCTACGATTTGACATCGCCTCCCGAAGCGGTCCGCGCTTATTTCGACTATATCGACAAGCCGAACTTTCCGCCGCGAGACAACATCAGGCCTACAGAGCCGATGCCCGTTGTGCTGTTGGATGCAGAAGGCCAGCGGCGGTTTAGCTTAATGCGCTGGGGTTTGCTGCCGCACTTCGTCAAAGATCCGAAGAAATTTCCCACGCTCTTCAATGCGAGGTCCGAGGAGCTTCTCGCAAAGCCTTCGTTCCGCAGCGCCGCGCGCCGGCGGCGGTGCTTAATCCCAGCGGATGGTTTCTACGAATGGACAGGCCCAAAGGGTCAGCGCACGCCCTATTACATACGACCGGAGCCGCCCAATCTATTCGCCTTCGCCGGCCTTTACGAGCATTGGAGCGAACCGGAGGGCGGCGTGATCGATACGGCGACGATGCTCACATGTGAACCGAATGCAAAGGTCGCGCCGCTGCACAATCGTATGCCCGTCATTCTGGCGCCGGACCGCTACAGCGCTTGGCTCGACACGAAGGATGTCAGTGCCGAGGAAGCCCTCGACATGACAGGCCCTGCGCCCGACGATCTGCTCAAGGCCATCCCGATGCCTAGGACGTCTACTGCAAGGTCGAAGGCTAAGCACAAGGGACAGGACAAAGATGAGGACAACAAAAAAGAGTCGTTGCAACCGCCCTTGCTTTAGGCGGCTGTGCGGCTGAGGGGAGAGAAAATGCTGCCAGAAAAAATTCTCGATCGGTATCGCGTCACTAAGGGTGACGGTTTCAAACTTAAGGATTTTGATCCAGACGACTTCGGCAATGTCGACTTGAGCAAGAAGGACGGGGAGGACCTCTTAGAACTCGGGGTCAAGCGCCTCTCGAGATTGCAACAGCGCCTTTACGCAGAAGGTAAATGGGCCATGCTCATGGTGTTGCAGGGGATCGACACCGCGGGCAAGGACGGCATCATCAAACACGTTCTGACCGGCGTGAATCCCCAAGGGGTATCGGTCCATTCCTTTAAGCAGCCAAGCCACCTCGAACTGGCGCACGACTTTCTCTGGCGTGCTTACCGCGCGCTTCCGATGCGCGGACGTATCGGCATTTTCAATCGCTCCTACTACGAAGACGTGCTTGTCGTGCGAGTGCATCCGGACTTGCTCAACGAGCAGAACCTGCCGCCGGAGCTCATCACGAAAGACATTTGGAAGGAGCGGTATCAGGACATCAACAATTTTGAGCGCCACTTGGCGCGAAACGGAACGCAACCCATCAAGTTCTTTTTGAATATCTCGAAGGGAGAGCAGCGACAGCGTTTGCTCGCGCGTCTCGAGGACCCGGACAAGATTTGGAAGTTCTCCGCCGCCGACGTGGCGGAGCGGAGACTCTGGGACAAGTACCAGGTTGTCTACGAAGAGATGATCCAGAACACCGCAACAGAACGCGCGCCCTGGTACGTCGTGCCCTGCAATAAGAAATGGTTCGCGCGTCTCGTGGTCGCCGGGGTGCTGGCAGAACACATCAAGTCGCTCGATCCCAGCTTTCCTAAGATATCTAGCGACGACGCGGCAGAAATCGATGCAGCCCACAAAGAACTTCTAGAAGAGAAGAATTAGGCGTGAGCTAGGGGGTCTGCGTCACTTGAACGATGGCAAGGCCGTCATGACCCTTGTGCCCAACGGTCTGAAACGCGGTCGCCGTCACGCACGGGTCGGCCGCGACTCGAGCGTAGAACGCACGAAGGCCCTTGACGTGCTTGTTGTCGCTTTGCGCAGCAAGGATTGCGCCTTCGCGCACAACGTTGTCGACGACAATGAGTGTGCCAACGCGGCTCAGTTTCACGGCCCAATCGAAATAATCGGGCGTACTTGGCTTATCCGCATCGATGAAGACAAGATCGAATGGCCCGGCGTTGTCTTGATGCAATGCCGCCATAGATTCGAGGGCAGGACCAACCCGGACCGTGACCTGACCCCCAAGTCCGGCATTCTCGAAATTTTGTTCGGCGACCTCGGCATGCCGCGGGTCGAGCTCGAGCGTTGTGACGTGACCGCCCTCGGCTAGGCCGCGGGCGAGCCAGATCGTGCTGTAGCCACCTAGCGTGCCCACCTCAAGAATTTTCCGCGCCCGCAAAGCCCTAGCAAGCATCATCAATAGTTTGCCTTGCAGAGGCGCCACCTGGATTGCAGGGAATCCCGCGGCGTCACAGGCCGCCTGCGCTGCCGAAAGGGCCGGATCGTCCTCAAGAAAGCTCTCGACGATGTAATCATCAATTGCGAGCCACTTCTCATCCTGACTCATGTGGGGCGGTTTTTCGGATGGCGGTGACTGGCTCATAGCAGCTTCCCTGGATTCAGTATGCCGTTGGGATCGAAGCTCGCCTTTATCGACTTCATAAGATCGATGGCGACCGCGCCCTTCGCGTGGGGCAGGAGGTCGCGCTTCATGCGCCCGATCCCATGTTCGGCGCTTATGGAGCCGCCGAGATCTAGAACGATTTCATGAACCGCTGCGTTGAGCGCCTCCCAATTGGAGAGATAAACGTCCTTGTTCATGCCAACCGGCTGGCTGACGTTGTAGTGAATGTTGCCGTCGCCAAGGTGGCCGAAGGGGACGGGTCTTGCACCAGGAATCATCAACTCCACGAGCTGGTTCGCCCTGTCGATGAACTCCGGCACACGACCAATGGGCACCGACACGTCGTGCTTGATGCTGCCGCCCTCGTGTTTCTGGACCTCACTCATCATCTCGCGCAGGCGCCAAATCTCGCGCGTTTGGCGCTGAGACGTTGCGAGAACGGCGTCCTCAATCTGCCCCGCCTCGATCGCATCGCCAATTTGAGACTCCACCAGCTCGTGGATGCCAGCCCCCGAAACGGGACTGGAGATCTCCAGCAGGACATACCAAGCGTGAGACGCTTTCAGGGGATCATGCAACTCGCGCCCATGCTTGATTGCGAATTCGAGGCCTATTCGCGGAAGAATCTCAAAGGCCGTCAGCATCGAGCCAGCCGCATCTTGCAATCGGGCCAACAATTCGGTTGCGCTTTCCAGGTTCGCCAAGCCGACCAGGCAGGTGATCTTTTCAGCGGGCTGTGCATACAGCCGCAAGACCGCGGCTGTAATGATGCCGAGCGTACCCTCTGAGCCGACGAACAGGTCCTTGAGATCGTAGCCTGTATTGTCTTTACGCAGCGCCTTCAAACCATGCCAAACGCGCCCGTCCGCAAGCACTACTTCGAGCCCGAGAACCAAGTCGCGGGCGCTGCCATAGGCGAGCACGGCAAGACCGCCCGCATTCGTGGAGAGTACGCCACCGATTTGGCAGCTTCCCTCAGAGGCAAGACTTAGGGGGAATAGCCGCCGCACCGTTTCAGCTCGCCGCTGGGCGTCCGAGAGCGTTAGCCCCGCTTCGACGGTCATACTGTTCGAGTTTAGATCCACGTCTCGAATGTGCGTGAGGCGCTCCAAGGAGAGCACAATCTGGCTCCCAGTTTCGTCTGGGATCTGTGCGCCCACCAGACCGGTATTGCCGCCTTGCGGGACGACGCCGATACGCGCCTCGTTCGCGCATTCCATGATGCCGGCAACCTCGTCAGTCGAGCCTGGCCTCAGGACGATCGCCGCTCGGCCGTGGTAGCGGTCACGCCATTCGGTGAGATAGGGCGCCATGCGTTCTGGGTCGCGTAGCGCATGCTGTGGGCCCACGATCTTCTCAAGAGTCGACAGCGTCTCTGCCGATGGCGGTTGAAGCCTCGTCGTTGCTGATTGGGCGCCTTCGCTCATGATAAAGGGCTACCGCGCCTTGGCTGCCCGCCGCAAGCGGTCGTTGATCGCCTCGCCAAGCCCTTCGTTGGGAATAGGCATGACAGCGATCGCGCTCGCGCCGCTTTCATCGAGTTCGCGCAACGCTGCAAAGAAACGCGCGGCAGCTTCGGTAAGGTCTCCAGTCCTACTGAGATTGATTGCTTTAGCTGAGCAATCGGGAAGCTCAGATCCAAAGCCCAGCAATGCTTCGTCCGCCTCGACGGTCAGCGCGTTGAGGCGTAGCGGAGTTTGTGGCGCGTAGTGGCGTTCAAGCTGCCCCGGGGATGCGATGGGTGCATCTTTTTTCGCGACCGGAATAGGGTGTCCGAGGACCGCTTCAATAGCGGAACGCGGTACTGCGCCCAAGCGAAGAACCACGGGGTCCTCGCCAGCAGTGCTCACAACGGTCGATTCGAGCCCGCACGTACAAGCGCCGCCATCCAAGATAACGCCTGGAATGTCGACCAGCTCGGCTGCCGCATGGCGAGCCTCCGTCGGACTAATACGGCCTGAACGGTTTGCGCTGGGCGCGGCAATGGGGCCTGAAGCTTCTTTCAGGAGTCTCTGGGCGACCGGGTGACCCGGCACTCTTATGGCGATTGTATCGAGCCCGGCAGTGACCAAGTCGGCAATTGGACAGTCAGGACTTTTAGGCGCCACAATCGTGAGGGGACCCGGCCAGAACGCCGATGCAAGTTCGTATGCCGCGGGGCCAAAATCCGCCAAGGCTTCGGCCTGCGCAAGGTCGCTCACGTGCACGATCAGAGGATTGAACTGAGGCCTCTCCTTCGCGGCGAATATCTTGGCAACGGCCTTCGGGTTCGATGCGTCCCCGCCAAGTCCGTACACGGTCTCAGTTGGAAACACCACAAGCGCGCCTGAGCGGAGCAGCTCAGCCGCGTAGGCAATTGCTTCGTCTGTAGCGGGAAGTACAGGCATCTTGGTTAGATTTCTCGCGCTCCATGTCGCCCTTCCGGCTGGTGAGGTCAAGTTTCAGTCGACGGTCTGGCTGTTCCGTCATGCCAAACCGGTTATCATGCTTACGGGAGACGCTAAGGACCGAATGACAACACTACTGCTGACGCACCCGGCCTGCCTCGCGCATGACACTGGATATGGCCATCCCGAGCAAGCCGATCGCCTGCGTGCGATCGAGCGCGCCCTTGCTGCCAAGGACTTTGCGGATTTGAAGCGCGAGGAGGCCCCGATGGCCGACCTCGCCGCGATCGAACGGTTGCACCCGAAATCCTATGTTGCGGAGGTGCGTGCCGGTATTCCCAAGGAACTTCATAACTGGCTGGACCCGGACACGGTGGTGTCTCCAGGAAGCTGGGAGGCGGTGTTGCGGGCTACAGGAGCAGTGCTTCGCGGCGTGGATCAGGTCATGGCTGGAACCGCGACAAACGCTTTTTGTGCCGTGCGCCCCCCAGGCCACCATGCGGAACCTTCGCGCGCGATGGGCTTTTGCCTCTTCAATTCGGTCGCAGTTGGGGCGTTGCACGCACGTGAGGCGCATGGCGCCGAACGGGTGGCTGTGATCGATTTTGACGTTCACCATGGCAACGGTACACAGGCCGCATTCTGGAACGACAAGAACCTGTTCTATGGCTCGACACACCAGATGCCACTGTTTCCGGGCACCGGAGCCAAGGACGAGACCGGTGTTGGCAATATTTGGAATGCGCCGCTTTCCCCGGGAGATGACGGCGAAGACTTTCGAACAGCGTTCTCGACGCAGATTGCCCCCGCGCTCGACGAATTCGCACCCGATTTGGTGCTCGTCTCGGCCGGTTTCGATGCGCATTTGAGGGACCCGTTGGCGCAACTGCGGCTCGGGGAGGAAGATTTTCGTTGGGTTACGGAGAAGCTTCTGGAGACGGCAGCCAAGTACTCTGGCGGTAAGCTCGTTGCGACTTTGGAGGGCGGCTATGATCTCGACGCCTTAGCCTCATCGACAGCAGTTCATGTCAGGACGCTGATGGGAGCTTGAGGCAGGAGGGGGAAACCGCTAATTCAAACCATGGCTAAATCATCTAGCAACGCCGACATCGCCAAACTGAGCTTTGAGGATGCCCTCAAGGAGCTGGAGACGATAGTCGATCGTCTTGAGAAGGGCGACGTTGAGCTTGAGGCGTCGATTTCGATCTATGAAAGGGGTGAGGCGCTGCGTGCTCATTGCGACAAGTTGCTGCGGAGTGCTGAGGCCCGAGTAGAAAAGATTACCCTCGATCAGAATGGCAGCCCGCGCGGTATTGAGCCTCTAGATGTGGAAGACTGACCGACAATCTTGAGGGCAAACCGTTGTAGGCTCTTAGTTCGATGCTGGTCATTCAAGGCGATTGTGGCCATTGTCAGTTTGGGATGGTCCCGGTAAGGTTTCTGTAAGACATTGATACGGATTAGTATTTTTTAATGAGAGCCATCGACTGAGGGTTCTTCTGACAGGGAAGCGAATGAGCGCAGACAGTGCCACGCCATTATTGGACACGATTCAGATGCCAAGCGACGTGCGTCAGCTCACCGACGCCGAGCTGAAGCGCCTCGCCGACGAGCTTCGCCAAGAGACTATTAGCGCCGTGTCGGTGACGGGCGGTCACCTTGGCGCGGGCCTAGGTGTCGTCGAGCTGACGGTCGCTCTCCACCACGTCTTCGATACGCCAAAGGACCGGCTGATCTGGGATGTCGGGCACCAGTGCTACCCCCACAAGATCATCACGGGCCGCCGGGACCGTATACGGACTCTCAGAGCGCCAGGCGGCCTGTCCGGCTTCTGCAAGCGTACCGAAAGCGAGTACGACCCCTTCGGCGCGGGTCATTCGTCGACGTCAATCTCCGCGGGTCTCGGCATGGCCGTGGCCCGTGATCTTTCGGGTGGCGGCAACAACGTGGTCGCGGTGATTGGCGATGGCGCAATGAGTGCTGGCATGGCCTACGAAGCCATGAACAACGCTGGCGCAATGGACTCGCGGCTCATCGTTGTCCTCAACGACAATGACATGTCGATTGCGCCGCCGGTTGGCGCCATGAGTGCGCACCTGGCGCGATTGATTTCCGGTGGGACCTATCGTCGATTCCGCAGCTGGATGAAACAGGCTGCGAGCAGCCTTCTGCCAGGCCGCTGGCAACGACAGGCTGCACGGGTTGAGGAGTTCTCGCGTGGCTTCTGGACCGGCGGTACGCTGTTTGAGGAGCTCGGGTTTTATTATGTGGGCCCGATCGATGGGCACAATCTCGATCATCTCCTACCGGTGCTGCGCAATGTCAAAAAGATGCAGAATGGGCCGATCCTAGTCCATGTCGTGACTCAGAAGGGCAAGGGCTATGCGCCGGCGGAAGAGTCGGCGGACAAGTACCACGGGGTCAGCCGCTTTAATGTGGTCACAGGCACTCAGGAAAAGGCGGCCCCCGGCGGCCCGCCGAGTTACACGAAAGTCTTCGCAAAAGCACTTATCGAAGAGGCAAAAGCGGACGACAAGGTGGTTGCCATCACGGCGGCGATGCCGTCCGGTACCGGCCTCGACAAATTCGGCGAGACTTTTCCCGATCGTTGTTTCGATGTTGGAATTGCAGAGCAGCATGCGGTGACATTTGCCGCGGGGCTAGCGTCCGAAGGTTTCAAGCCTTTCGCCGCGATCTATTCGACATTTCTGCAGCGCGCGTACGACCAGGTCGTGCATGATGTCGCCGTGCAAAAGCTGCCCGTCCGTTTCGCGATCGACCGTGCGGGCCTCGTGGGCGCAGACGGTCCTACCCACGCCGGGTCGTTCGATACGTCGTTTCTCACCTGTCTTCCGAACATGATCGTTATGGCGGCTGCGGACGAAGCCGACCTAATGCACATGACGGCGACGGCAGCCGCAGTCGACGACATGCCGACAGCCTTTCGTTACCCCAGGGGCGAAGGCCGCGGTGTGGAACTGCCTGAGCGCGGTGTGCCCCTTGAGATCGGCAAGGGCCGCATCATGCGGGAAGGTTCGGCCGTTGCTATCCTGTCTTTTGGCGCCCGGCTCGGCGAGTGTCTTGCGGCGGCAGAGGAGTTGTCAGGATTTGGTCTGTCAACGACAGTCGCGGATGCGCGCTTTGCGAAGCCTTTGGATGTGGATCTCATTGGTGAGCTCGCCAAGAACCACGAAGTACTTCTTACGGTCGAAGAAGGCTCAACGGGCGGATTCGGCGCTCATGTGCTGCACCAGCTGTCTTCGGACGGTCTGCTCGACGGCGCGCTGAAAGTCCGCACACTTGTTCTGCCGGATCGCTATATCGATCAAGGCAAGCCCGCAGCGATGTACGCAGCCGCTGGCCTCGATGCAGATGGTATCGTGAAGTCGGTCTTCACGGCGTTGGGCAAGAATGACATCGGTAGGGCCGACAAGGCTGGTACAGCGCGTCTCGCCTAGTCCAAAGAACAGTTCTTGTCGAACTCGGCAACAGGTTCGGCGCGTCCCAGTGGCGAGAGCTCAACGGCGTTTGCGCCAGACTTCATTGTCACCGGCCCGTCCGTCCTCAGCACTTCAAGAATGGGCGTGACCGCAATGTCTCCAGCCTCGCCATAAATAATACCTGTGCCATCTTCCGCTGCCGTTTCGCCGGCCACCGGCACCGTCTTGTCCCCAGCGATGAAATCAATTGTGAGAGCCTCACCTGTCTGCTGTTCGGGAAAGTCCATGTGGACAGAGAGAACAGCAATGCCGACACCGTTCAGGCACGACAGGAGGAAAGGTGCCTTCTCTCGCTCGTCGAGAGGACCGTATCGCAATGTAACGAAACTGCCACTCATCTTGGCACGCCAAACATTAGCTGCGTATGCGGAGGAAAATGGTAGGCCGATCGTACTGGCGAGCAGTGCGAGGGAGAGGCAAATCGGCATGGGTCGGAATTTCATGACAGGCTCCGGCAGGGGGTGGGGTGCCCTGCTTAGTCGAGCGCGCGGGCTTTTGCAAATCCGTGCCGGCTTATGTGCCAGTTGGAACTGCAAGGGTCTGCAAGCCAACAACTCCTGCGGCCAGACCGACGCGGCCATATTTCAACTTGGTCTGATTTGAGGACACTCTTGCCCAGTAAGTGCTGGCGCTAATACACAGAAAGACGGAAAGCAGGCGCGAGGGCCCATTTTGGCCAGCGGTAAAAAAAAGCAGCGGATTGATCAACGTTTGGTGGAGGAGGGGATCGCGCCCTCACGCGCGCAGGCGGCTGACCTTGTGCGGCGCGGTCGTGTGTTGGTCGCCGGCGTGTCCGTGGAGAAACCTGGTACGCCGGTAGCGGACGACGTTGAGCTGACACTGGTTCCGGGTACCGCTACCCATGTGTCCCGCGGCGCGTTGAAGCTAGAGGCGGGGATCGATGCTTTTGACCTTTCGCCAAGAGGCGCGACAGCATTGGACATAGGCGCCTCTACAGGCGGCTTTACAGAGGTTCTGCTCGCGCGTGGTGCCGAGAAAGTTTATGCGCTCGATGTTGGCCGCGATCAGCTCCATGCCAGTCTCAGGGCAAACCCGCGCGTCATCTCTCTCGAAGCGACCGATGCTCGTCGGATCGATAACTTAGTGGTCCCCGAGCTCGTCTCGGTCATCACCGCCGATGTCAGCTTTATCAGCCTGACGCAGGCGCTGCCTGGAGCTCTTCACCGGGCTTCGCCGGGGGCTTGGCTCATTGCTTTGATCAAGCCTCAATTCGAGGCGGGGCGAGATGCGGTTGGGAAGGGCGGCGTAGTGCGCAACGAAGCTGACCGACTGCGTGCGATCCAGCGCGTAAGTGATTTTCTCGGGGCTGAAGGGTGGCGGGTGCTCGGCGTGATCGAGTCGCCCATCACTGGCGGTAGCGGCAACGTGGAATACTTGATTGGTGCGCATAATGATCGCTGAGCTGACCATCGATCAGCTAGGAAGTCAGGGCGATGGCGTTGCCGAAGCCCCGAGCGGCCCTGTTTTTGTTCCGTTTACGCTCCCGGGAGAGCGCGTAAGTGCGAAAGTCACGTCGGATAAGAAGTATGCGGACTGCATCACGATTCTCGATGCCAGCCCGAAACGCGTGGATCCCGTATGTCCCCATTTCGGTGTGTGCGGCGGCTGCGCCCTGCAGCATATGGAGACGTCTAGCTATCTCGACTGGAAGCGTGACTGTGTGGTCCGCGCTTTGCGATCGCGCGGGCTTAACGCTGCTGTGGAGCCTGCCCGCGCCGTACCGCTGGGAAACCGGAGGCGGGCGGTATTCCACATTGAACGTCGCGGAAAAGAGCTGGTGCTTGGCTATCGCCGCGCTCGATCCCACGACACGATCGACATCGAGGTTTGTCCGATACTCTCGGCTAGGATCGTTGCCGCCCTGCCTGCTATTAAGGCGCTCGTGGCGCCCCTGCTCGGAGATCGGCGTGAAGCTCGCATTACCGTCACCGATACGGAAAACGGGTTGGATCTGGCGGTTAAAGGTGTCCCGCCGCCGGATGCCGCACTCGCAAAGCTCGCGGGCATTGCAGAGGAGCATGGGCTTGCGCGGATCGCGCTAGGGTCCGAAAGCCTCTTGTTCGCGCCTACAACACTTCGGCTGGGCCGCGCACTTGTAAGCCTGCCGCCGGGCGCCTTCATTCAGGCCTCCCCGATCGCTGAGGCGGAGATGGTGGAATTGGTCTGTCAAGGCGTGGGCAAATCGAAGCGGGTTGCCGATCTTTTCTCAGGGCTTGGGACGTTTTCATTCGCACTTGCCGAACGCGCCACGGTCGACGCATACGAGTCGAGCGCCGAGGCGCTTGCTGCGCTGAGTGAGGCGGCTCGACACGCAACCCGGCTCAAGCCGATGCGGACGCACAGGCGCGATTTGCTCCGTGACCCGTTGGGTTGGCGAGAGTTGAAAGACTTTGACGCGGTTGTCTTCGACCCACCTCGCGCAGGGGCCGCAGCTCAAGCGGCGCAGCTGGCTAAGTCGAAGGTGAAGCACGTTGCGGCGGTCTCCTGCAATCCGGCCACGCTCGCACGCGACTTACGCTTGCTCGTTGACGGCGGATACGAGATCTCGCAGGTGGTGCCAATCGATCAGTTTCTCTATTCCAGCCATGTAGAGGTGGTCGCGCACCTGGGCCGGTAGCGATGCGCGTCAGTTGCCTAGCAGCGTCTCCACATACGCTGGCACGATCTCGGTCGCAGGACCGTAAAGGGTTTCAATGAACTGGCTCGCGCCTTCGGAGGGCTCAAGATTGAGCTCTACCGTATGCGCTCCGGCGCGGCGGGCTTCTTCAACGAAGCCCGCTGCGGGATAGACCGTACCGCTGGTTCCGATGGAGACGAACAGGTCGCAGCGCGCGAGCGCCTCATAGATGCGCTCCATCTGGCGCGGCATTTCACCGAACCACACCACGTCCGGGCGCATGTAACCGGACTTCCCACAGGCTGGGCAATGGGTGGTGAGGAAGAGGTTTTCTGTCCAAACATGGCTGGCGCCGCAGCTCCCGCATAGCGCGCGGGCGAGTTCGCCATGCATGTGGATGAGTGACTCGCTTCCTGCCTCCTCGTGCAGCGGATCGATGTTCTGCGTAACGAGCAGGACGTCGCCAGGATGACTGTGCTCCAGTTTGGCAAGAGCGAAATGAGCTGCGTTGGGGCGCGCATTCGCCAGCGAGACCCGCCGCTTATTGTAAAACTCATGCACTTTTGTGGGATTGCGCGCGAACCCTTCTGGCGTTGCGACTTCCTCGAGGTCATGGTTCTCCCAGAGGCCGCCCTGGCCACGAAAGGTACCAATGCCGCTCTCTGCAGAAAGTCCCGCGCCGGTCAGGAGGACGATTTGGTCGGAAGCCATTCCAGATGCGTATCAACGTCTTGAGCGGCGTCTTGGCCTGTCTGGCCACGATGCCGCAAATAATGGTCCGCCAGCACAATGGCCATCATCGCCTCGCCAATGGGCACGGCGCGAATGCCGACGCAGGGATCGTGACGCCCTTTTGTGACAACCTCCGTATCGTTGCCATCCCTATCGATGCTGCTGCGCGGATTGAGGATTGATGAGGTCGGCTTTACGGCAAATCGAGCGACCACCGGTTGCCCCGTGGAGATACCGCCAAGGATTCCGCCGGCATTGTTGGACGTGAAGGTTGGCCAGCCCGGCGGACCGTTGCGCATTTCATCCGCGTTTTCTTCGCCGGAGAGCGCAGCCGACGCAAAACCGGCGCCGATCTCAACACCCTTCACCGCGTTGATGCTCATCAGCCCTGAGGCGATGTCCTGGTCCAACTTCGCATAGAGCGGTGCGCCAAGACCGATGGGCACGCCATCGGCCACGACCTCGATGACGGCGCCTGTGGACGAGCCCGATTTACGAACATCGTCGAGGAATTCAGCCCAGGTCTCCGCAGCCTTTGGGTCGGGACAAAAGAAGGGGTTTTCATTCACCGCGTCCCATGACCAGTTGGCGCGATCGATTTTATGCGGCCCAACTTGCACCAGTGCCCCGCGGACACGCAAATCTGGCACCACCTTCCGGGCTATCGCTCCGGCGGCGACCCGTGTCGCCGTCTCGCGTGCCGACGCCCGGCCAGAGCCGCGCCAGTCTCGCACGCCGTATTTTTCGAGGTACGTATAGTCTGCGTGTCCAGGGCGAAATTTGTTCTTGATGTCGCCGTAGTCCTTCGAACGAGCGTCCATATTCTTAATCTGGAGCGCGATCGGGGTTCCCGTAGTGACTTGCTCGCCATCTTCTTCCGTGAACACACCGGAAAGGATCTCGACGGTGTCCGGTTCCTTGCGCTGCGTCGTGTATTTCGACTGGCCTGGGCGACGCTTATCCAAATAGGCCTGAATCTCATCTTCATAGAGCGGGATGCCAGGAGGGCAACCATCCACCACGCAACCAATTGCTGGTCCATGGCTCTCGCCCCAGGTCGTAATACGGAAGAGATGTCCAAAGCTGTTATGCGACATGGTCTTTGTCTACTCGCTTCTCGCCGAAGCGTCTATGCGCAGCAACAGCTGGGGTGCTTGCGCTACTCCTTTGCGACAGAGATGTCTGGCGCATCCTCGTTCTTCATGCCGACCACATGGTAGCCCGCATCGATATGCAGGACTTCGCCGGTCACGCCAGCGGAAAGGTCCGACAAAAGGTAGAGACCGCCACCGCCCACATCCTCAATGGTAACCGTTCTGCGGAGCGGCGAATTGTATTCATTCCACTTCAGAATGTAGCGAAAGTCCGAAATGCCCGAAGCCGCGAGTGTTTTGATTGGACCAGCCGAGATGGCGTTCACGCGGATACTGTTTTTACCGAGATCGGCAGCGAGATATTGCACGCTCGTCTCAAGTGCGGCCTTCGCGACACCCATCACGTTGTAGTGGGGCATGACCTTCTCCGCACCATAATAGGTTAGCGTGACGATCGAGCCGCCATCTTTCATAAGCGGCTCGGCGCGCTTTGCCATGGCTGTCAGCGAATAGCAGGAGATCGCCATGGTCTTGGCGAAATTCTCTTCGGTCGTATCGACATATCGGCCATCGAGCTGGTCTTTGTCTGAAAAGGCTACCGCGTGGACGATGAAGTCCAGGCCGCCCCATTCCTTCTCAGCCGCTGCGAAGACCGCGTCCATGGATGCTGTGTCGGTGACATCGCACGGCAGAACGAATTTCGCACCGGACTGGGCAGCCAGCGGCTCAACACGCTTTTTCAGCGCATCGCCCTGGTATGTCAGCGCAATCTCAGCGCCCTGGTCGACCACCGCTTTGGTGATTCCCCAAGCGATCGAGCGATTGTTGGCGACACCGAAAATGATACCGCGCTTGCCCGCCATGAGATTTCCACCGTTCGCCATAAGCCCTCCTACCGAATGATCAGGGAGCTTCTTATACACCGGGCTGTCCCTGCCGAAAGGGCTTTCGCCAATTCAGGCAGGGTCAGCCTGGCTTATACGGGCTGGGGGTAAGCTCTAGTTTTGTCGTCGCCGTTCCGGCACAAGCGGAGAGAAGACCTCACCATGCTTGGCCGCGGAAATAGCATTGCGAGCGACGGGGGCGGAACGTAGCGGCGTAAATCGGACAACGCTTTGCGGTGTGCGATCGACTGAGTCATCGCGCGGCCAAGGCGCGGTCTGGTTGGTAGCGCAACGCTCAGACATGGAACATCTACCCTGTAATTTCCCACCGACCGTCTGCGGATCGGCAGGCAACACCTTCAATCTCGTTTTCCCTGCCGTTCCGACTCAGCGAATAGAGTACGGTCCGGCATAGGCGACCTTGCGCGTCGCGGAACACGGAGACGGGTTTGATCCGACCCGCGAGCTGGTTGGCTTGTCGCCGCCAAACGAGGGTCGCCCCGTCGCCCAGCTCCGAGAGAGCCATTTGCAGGGCTCGGAGCGCGACTTCCCTATCTGAACGATCAAGACGGGTTTTAAGTTCCGCAAAGGATCTTTTGGTCGGGCGGCCTGCTGTTTCTGGCGCTACGGTGTTGAATACCGGAGCGACAGGACTGACAAGGCCATCCTCTGCCCGGAGAGAGGCGAGAGCGGGGAGCAATATGCACAACACGAGTGCCCCCGCCCCCTTGATAAGGGCGTTCCAACGGAACGTACGCATAACAACTCGTCCCCGAAAACTGACGCGGCGACTGAAATCTCCCCACGCCCTCTATCAACGCGAGACATACTGGCCTATCAGAATGAGCAAAACGTAAACACTCGTGTCTCTTCGGGAACATCTTTGCCTCCTCTCGGCCCAAAAAGATGAGCGAAACACCATGAAAGATCAGGACTTCACTTTGGCTGACGAGCCTTTCGCGCTTTTTCGGGCCTGGCTCGCAGAGGCAGAAGAAACTGAACCTTGCGACCCGGA